>CAIMKO010000087.1 GCA_903841915.1 uncultured Chitinophagaceae bacterium
CCTTTTGACTGTAAGTTTTGAAAAGAAAGAAGAAACTGAAGCCAAGGATTACAAAACGATCCGTCGTGAATTCAGTTATACTAATTTCAAACGCAGTTTTTCAGTAGATGACAAGATTAATGCAGAAGCTATTCAGGCCAGGTACGAAAACGGGGTCTTGAAATTATTCTTACCTAAAAAAGAAGAAGTGAAAATCGCAGCAAAGCAAATCACTATTCAATAATTCTCATATTGCAGTTGGTTTTGGTTATAACCCCGCATTTTTATGCGGGGTATTTTTATGCGGGTAAATAAATCCGGAGCCGATGTAATAATTTGTGCAGTATTGCTACCAATACTTCAGGAATATGAAAACAAAAATGAAGCAATTTCTTCTTGCAGTTATTTATGTATTCACTGTTTGTACTGTATTTGCACAAATACCCAAAGAAAAAACACTATTATGGAAGATCAGTGGTAATGGAATACAGCATCCCTCCTATATTTTCGGAACTTTTCATTTGCTGTGTGCTGATGATTTCAAAATTCCCGATACACTTCGATCTGTCATTCGTCGATCCAAACAGATCTATTTTGAGATAAAGATGGATGATCCGGAGATGACAAAAAAGATGATGCAAACTATTCAAATGAAAGATGGTCATCAGTTAAAAGATTTTATCAGCATGAGCGATTATGATTCTGTCAGTACTATCTTTCAGAATAAGACTCAGATACCGCTTCAATTTGTGGCTAACTATAAACCGGTGATCTTAGTTTCTCTTTTATATCCGGCAATGCTGGGCTGCAGTCCTGTTGCTTTTGAAAAAGAAGTTGAGAAAATGGCTGCAAAAGATTCTCTTCCTTTATACGGATTGGAAACAGTTGAATTTCAAATGTCAATCTTCGATACAATTCCTTATTCTGAACAAGCAAAAATGCTGATAAAATCTGTTTTGAATTTTGATGATTCCAAAAAAGAACTTTCAGAATTGATCGATACGTATCATAAAAAAGATATCAATGCCATGCAAACAAGTATTGGATCAGATAAAGATTTCGGAAAGTATGAAACGATCTTATTGAAAAAGCGAAATGAGAATTGGGTCCCGGTCATTTCTAAAGCCGTCCGGGAAAAGTCAACTTTATTCGCAATTGGTGCCGGTCACTTAGGTGGCAGTAATGGAGTACTAAATTTATTAAGGAAGAATGGCTTTATCATAAGCCCTGTTAAATATTAATATTTATTTCATGCCAGCCGAGCAGGAATTTATAACGCTTCTGAACAAACACCAAAACATCATCCATAAAGTGTGTACCATCTATATGGACACACCGGCTGATAAGGAAGATCTGTTTCAGGAAGTTACCCTACAGGCATGGAAATCATTTGCAACATTCAGAGGTGAATCACAGTTTTCTACATGGTTGTATCGTGTTGCACTGAATACTGCCATTACTTTTTTCAGGAAAGAAAAGAAACAACCTGTTGTTATCAACACAGAAATTTTTCCTGACCAGGTTGAAC
>CAIMKO010000088.1 GCA_903841915.1 uncultured Chitinophagaceae bacterium
ATGATGCGTTTAAACTGGCGATGCAGGATACGCTGAAAAGGATATTGCTGGCATCGTAAATATTATAAATGAAGAAGTTAATTGACTAAAAGTAGATGATTATGATGACTTACAAAGAATATCAGGAAACTATATTTAATTGGCTGAATGGGAAACGTAAATCAGATCCATCGTTTACCTTTTCCTTGAGGATGAAAGCAAACAAAGGCTCAGAAACAAATTATTTTATTGGAACCGAAAAATCCAAATATTTTGGAACAACATTTTGGAATATTCCAATTGGTTATCCTGGATCTTCGACCGATCTAATAAATTTATTCTTTGTTTTAGCAGATGGGGGATACTCGTATTATATTCAATTCTATCAAACACGAAATCCTGATAGCGATCAAAATAGGTATGCCTTGGAATTTATCAGACAAATAAAGACAGAAATAAAGGCAAGATTTGACAATTTCCATGACAATGATCCCAAAAGTAAAATGGAATATTATTTCATAAAATCCGGAATTGTTTATTCCTCCATAGAAACATTAATTGAAAATGCTGAACAGGATATCGTAAAACTACTTTCAATTGTAAATGACGAACTGGGTAAGTTCAAAGTTTTATATCCAGATTTTAAGGCACATCGGTTTACTCTTGATGAATTTGATCAATTATACGGAAAACTTCAAAATCGCAGGGCCAAATATAAAGCAGATCCAGACGTATTAGGTGAAGTGAGTGAAAAAAGCAAGCAAATTGAAAGGCCTGAAAAAAGCTTTCCAAAAATTCCTGAATCAAATTATAAACTGCCCCTCAATCTTATTTTATACGGACCCCCTGGAACCGGTAAAACCTATACATTGATAAATGAATATTTTGCAAAGTTCACTGACAAATCCAAGGGCAAGTCTAAGGGGATTTTCACTTATGAATTGGTTTCCGATCTGAAATGGTGGGAGGTAATTGTCATTTGCATGTATGACCTCAAGGCGACAAGGGTGAACGAACTAGCTCAACATCCACTAATGGTTGAAAAAATAAATCAGTCAAAGAATACCAAACCCCGAAATACTATATGGTATTGGCTACAATATTATACTAAAATTGATTGTCAAAATGTTTATGTTACAAAACGAAGTGAAATCCAGGTATTTGAAAAGGATTTTAATTCCTTTTGGACAATTGATAAATTAAAAACCGAAGAGATACTTCCGGATCTGGTAGATAAATGGAAAAGTTGGAGAAACTACAACCCTAAAACTGAGGATATCATCCGATATGAAATGGTGACCTTTCATCAATCGTTTAGTTATGAAGAATTTGTAGAAGGGATAAAACCAGATCTTAATAATGAAGAAGAAATCCGCTATAAACTCGAACCAGGTATCTTTTTTACGATTTGTGAAAAAGCAAGAAAAGATCCGGAAAATCCATATGCCATTTTTATTGACGAGATTAACCGGGGTAATATTTCAAAAATATTTGGTGAGCTAATCACCCTGATTGAAGAAGATAAAAGGGATATCGTGGAAACAAAACTTCCATATTCAAAATCGCTATTTACAGTTCCTGCCAATTTATGGATCATTGGTACCATGAACACTGCTGATCGTAGTATTGCATTGCTTGATACTGCCTTGCGACGTAGGTTTTCATTTAAAGAGTTAATGCCCAATCCATCTTTCTTGAAAACTGACATTGAAGGGATAAATTTGCAGCTTCTTCTTTCAATTATAAATGAAAGAATTGAGTTTTTACTGGACAGGGATCACACTATTGGGCATTCCTATTTTATTAATTGTATAAATAAAGCTGATGTTTGTAAAGCCTTTCGTGATAAAATCATTCCGCTGCTTCAGGAGTATTTTTACAAAGATTGGGAAAAGTTGCAATTGGTTTTAGGAGACATCAAACAGTGGGGAAAATCGGAGGAACAGAAATTAGTCCGGATCAGGAAGAAATATTCGCAGGAAGATGAAAAGAAGTTGTTTGGTTTGGATCTGGATGATTTTGAAGATGAAACAACCTATGAGATAAATGATAATCTCGTTTCAGGGAAATTTGATTTTATTCCGGTTGAAAGTTTCATACATATTTATGAACGACCATCTGCAAATAACTAACCAGCGGTGAAAAATGTAAAACAAATATGTGAATATGGAACCATTTGGAATGCTCAGGATTTTCATGAGCCTGAAGATTCGGTGCAAGCGATTTATCTTGAATCAAAATCATTTGAAAACCTAAAATGTTTTGTGGCAGAAAATAGCGACCCTGGAACCGAAATTGAATCGGCCTTTTCCTATCATCGGCAAAAAGGAAAAGATTTTATAAGGGTAAAAAACTATGTGGGAGTAATTGAAACCCGGAATGGAATCACCATTGAGATTTTGCCAAAAATATATTCGGCGCAAAAGGATGAGGCTATTACAGAAATTGGTGAAAGTAGGTCTATTTTACTTTCGATGCTCAGGTGCCTGCATGATTCACCTTTTAAAACCATTGATAAGGCTCATATCAATGCTACCCGTATGCCTATTTTGGAGATTTTCATCTCTATGTTTCTAAAGGAAGTCGAAAGTATCGTAACAAGAGGAATCAAACATTTTTATGCGAACTCGGAAGAAAATCAAAAATATTTAAAGGGCCGCCTACTTTTTGGCGAACAAATAAAGCTAAACATCACCCGGGCGGATCGTTTTTTTGTAAGGTTTGAAGAGTTTAAAGCAAATATTCCGCAAAATAGAATTCTTAAATCAGCGCTGATCTATGTTGCCAAGAAAAGTAAATCAACAAAAAACAAAAGCCAGATTATTGCTTTATTAACGCTTTTTGAGGAGGTTGAACATTCCAAAAACATTGCATTGGATCTTTCAAAACTGAATGGGAACAACAGATTATTCAACTATTACGATACCGCCTTAACCTGTGCAAAACTCTTTCTGGGGGGAGAATCTTTTACAAGCTACAAAGGAAAGAATCTGAACACTGCGATTCTGTTTCCGATGGAAGTACTTTTTGAATCGTATGTTGCTCATAAATTGAAAAAGCAATATCCGGAATTAAAAATAACGACACAGGACCGGCAGCACTTTCTGTTAACCGACATGTTGCTGAAACAAAATAAATTCAGAATCAGACCGGACCTTGTCGTTAGAACCAGAGACTTACTGATTGTCGCTGATACCAAATGGAAAATTATCGACCATAACCTACCTGGTAAAAATTACCTGATTTCTCAGGCCGACATGTATCAGTTGTATGCTTATGGCAAAAAATACGAATCAAATCATTTAATATTGATTTATCCTGAATGTGAGACTTTTACTAAAGAATTGTTCTTTCAGTATGATAATCAAATCACACTGCGGTGTATTCCGTGGAGTTTTAAGAGAGACTATTTGGTTTTTGATCGAGAGCTTGAATTAGTTTGATTCAAAGGTAACAAGACCAGCATATTGTTCAACGCTCTATGAAAAACTATCCACAGATATGAAAATAATCACCTGGAATTGTAACATGGCTTTTCGTAAGAAAGCAGATTTTATTCTGGCTGAACAACCGGATATCTTAATTGTGCCGGAATGTGAAAATAAGGAGCGTCTTGATTTCGGTCTTTGAAGAATTATATTGCAAAGACAACTACTGCCTCATTTATAGCTATCTGCCCTTGGAAATACCCCTCGTTTGCAACGAGGGGTTTATGGTCCTGAGTTTGTAACTCAGATAAATCCTGTATCGACTTCAAAATGTATTTGATGGAATATCGTTGCAAACGATTCGCAATTACCCCCTCGTTGCAAACGCGGGGGAATGATTTTCCCGGCCTTGTTTAATTAACCGCCGCCGGCATCTCTGCAACAGCGCCCTTCCCGCGACCTGTGTAATTTACAATGGCCCGTGCATTTTTATAGGAATTGTAAAAATCGGGATTGCTCTCCTGAAATAACAGCATCAAAACATCAATCTCATTTTTAAGTAACTTTTCCTGTGCGGAAAAAGTACTTTCGATATTGTCGGTAGAGGTTTTCGAAAGAGAGGTGGCCACCCTTTTTTTCGGAATTGACAATGCAAACTCCGTAAGTAATTGTTCCATCCCCTTTAATTCAGCGTCACCGATAAAATAACGAACCATCTCGTCTTTGCGTGCAACTGCCATCCCATACAGTAGCATTCCAATGTCATACATCACCGAATCAGCCACTCTTAACAGATTCGATGGGGTGTAATCAGCCTTGGCTTTAATTTCCTCATCATTCACCAATGCGGCATAACCTTTTAAAGCAGCCGA
>CAIMKO010000089.1 GCA_903841915.1 uncultured Chitinophagaceae bacterium
AGATCGTTTTCATTGTCTATACGATGATCCTCTTCACGATTCTCTTGAGTTCCGCCACTTTTTTCCTGAACCGTTTTTTTCAATTCAATTCTTCTTTATTTGTCTTTTTTATAGGTACGCTTTTTATATTATTGAGCATCACCAAATATATCATTCGGAAATACCTTCACTCTGCGATCTATCAGGGAAAACTGTTTGATAATATCATCATTGTAGGATCAACTGCATCTGCACTGGACCTATACGAAGCCATCAATAAATATTATTATTATGGCTATAAATGCATCGGATTTCTCGACAATGGCATTTCAAAACTGAACGGTTGTCTCTATATGGGTAAGGTGGATAATTTAAGCAATGTTTTAAAAGAGAATATTGTGGATGAAGTGGTGATCGCCCTGCCCAATACACAAAACAATCAGATCCAGCAATGCATTCAGGTATGTGATTATTATGCCACCAAAGTGCGTATCATTCCCGACCTGGATCAATATGCATCTTCTTCCGTACAGGTTACCAATATCGGTTTAGTTCCTGTGATAAATGTAAGATCCTTGCCATTGGATAAACGCGAAAACCGATTATTGAAACGTGTCTATGATATTGCATTTTCACTGGCTTTCTTTTTGATCCTGGGCTTTTGGTTATTACCCTTGATCGCACTCATTATTAAATTAACTTCCAAAGGCCCTGCTATTTTTAAACAGGAAAGATGGGGACTGAATAATGAAAAGATTATTTGTTATAAATTCCGTACCATGGAAGCCAGCAGTAAGGATATTGATAAGAACGGATTCTATAATCAGGCATCGAAAAATGATTCACGTATCACCGCATTTGGCTATTATTTAAGAAGAACGAATATGGATGAGTTGCCGCAATTCTGGAATGTGTTGCTGGGAAATATGTCGGTGGTAGGACCACGACCACATCCTACACCACTCAATTTACAGTCAATGCATACCGTGGAAAATTATATGCTGCGACATGTAGTAAAACCGGGCATTTCAGGCTGGGCACAGGTAAACGGCTGCAGAGGCGAAACACGTGTTCATGGCAGTATGCAGAAGCGAGTTAATTTTGATCTTTACTATATTCATCGTTGGACCTTCTGGCTCGATAACCAGATCATTCTTCAAACCGTGATCAATATTATAAGAGGAGATCAAAATGCCTATTAAAGCAAAGATCCATATCATCAGAATGGCCTGTTTGCTGTCTGTCCTTTTTCTATGCAGTTCATCGAAGACCAATGGACAGGTTGTATGGGAAAACTATCGCAATGAAGTGTATGATTATTTAGCCCGCATGGCACAAAAAGGATTGCTCAATTTTGATGATGTGATCAAACCATTGAGCAGAACCTATATTGCAAAAAGTTTGCAAGAACTTTCATTGCATCCCGATCAACTGTCATCCACTGAAAAAAAAGAACTGCAGTTCTATCTGCAGGAATATTATAACGAATTGGATACCGCAGTCGTCGCTTCTTCCTCTACTTCCTTTTTTAAAAAAGATCCGGGTCAAAGGTGGCGTGCCTTTAATATCAGGAGCAAGGATTTTTTACTGAACGGAGATCCCATTTTGCAGGGAGGACGCAATTACAACAATATCAAAAATTATACGCACCAGAGTATCGGTATTGATATTTGGGGTTATATCGGCAAACATATCGGATTTCAGTTCTCGGGAAATGATATCAGTGAAAACAGAGATGGTCACGGTAAAGACAGTTTCGCCTATAAACAACCCCAAACAGGATTTGTATCAGATACAAGCAGTCACGGGCATTTAAATTATAGTGAGATACGAGCTAGCATCACTTATTCTTGGAAGAACGGATCGATCGGCTTTGGACAGGATTATTTATTATGGGGTTATGGATTGAACGGAAGGATCGTGATGTCGGATAAATCTCCAACCTATCCTTATTTGCGATTAGATTATCAGCCTTTCAAATGGCTCAAATTTCAATACACACATGCCTGGTTAAATTCGGATATTGTTGATTCAAGCCGCACGTATGGATATGGCAATACGATCTATGGTGGTAAGCGGGTTATTTATGTTCCCAAATTCATGGCGGCCCATACGATCACTTTTAAACCAGTAAAGACCCTGGACCTTAGTTTGGGAGAATCAATCGTGTATACCGAT
>CAIMKO010000090.1 GCA_903841915.1 uncultured Chitinophagaceae bacterium
GATCCATTTCATTTCGTGTGGCACGCCCGGTAATGAAATAAATATTTTCCCTTCTTTTTCAAACAACATGCCCGGAGCTGTTCCTTTTTCATTTTTTAAAACGGTACAAACATCAGGTACTTCGGCCTGCTTTGCATTTCTATCGATCATCGGTCGTTGAAACACATTCACAAATAAATTAGTTACAAAATCCAGAGTTGGTTGATGCATGATCAGTTTCCCGCCAAAATATTTACAGAGCAATGGTTTGGTGATATCATCGGCAGTAGGGCCGAGGCCTCCGGTAATAAATATGATATCCGCTAATTTACTTTCTTCATCCAATGCCTGCCAGATATCTTCCCATACATCACCTACAGCCACACGATGTTTTACGGGCACACCTATCTTATTCAATTCCTGTGCGATCCATGCACTGTTGGTATCGATCACTTGCCCGATCAATAATTCATCTCCGATAGTAATGATGGATGCAAAAACTTTTTTCATAGTATTCTTCGGTATAATTTAGTGCAAAGTAAATGAGAATGAATAAAACAGTCCGATTCACTTTTAGTTTATTATTTCTGCTGCATATTTCTTTCGCCCAATCTCGTCAACAGAAAATAGATATTGCCGTAAAACATTTGCTGGCAGACAGTTCTATGAAGCATGCTATTTTGGGTTTGTATGTGGTGAATACTGCGAACAATGAAACTGTTTACGACATTAACGCCGAAACCGGCTTAGCACCTGCCAGTTGTCAGAAGATCTTTACAAGTATTGCTGCCATGGATCTGTTAGGACATGATTATCATTTTAAAACTGAATTGGGTTATGATGGAAGCATAAACGATGGAGAACTGAACGGTAATTTATTTTTTATTGGTTATGGCGATCCTACATTAGGCAGTTGGCGTTATAATGAAACCAAAGATTCTGTTGTATTAAATAAATGGATGCATGAAATCAAAAGTGCCGGTATTAAAAAGATCAATGGAAAACTGGTATTCGATAACGCAAGATTTTCTTTCAATCCAATTCCGGGAGGATGGATATGGGATGATATCGGTAATTATTATGGTGCCGGTCATTGGGCATTGAACTGGCACGAGAATCAATATGATCTGGTATTGCAGCCCGGGAAAAATATTGATGATATTACAGCAGTAAAAAAATCATTGCCTTTACTGCCACCTTTAAAAAATCAGATCAGAACGGGAAAGCCGAATAGTGGCGACAATGGATATATTTATTTACCCCCTTATGCTAAAAACGGATTTACGGAAGGAACCATTCCTTTGCAGGAAAAAGAATTCAGCATCTCAGGTTCTATGCCGAATCCGGTAGATGAGTTTGCAGAAAATGTGGTTGGCATATTATTGGAATCCAATAAAATACTGAGCGCTCAACACAGTTTTCAATTTATTGATCAAGCATCATCAAAAGATGCAGTAGTAATAAAACCAGCAACAATATTTTATACGCAGTATTCACCTTCGCTTGACAGCATCAATTATTATTTCCTGAAACATAGCATTAATTTATACGGCGAAGCATTGGTAAGAACAATTGCTTATGAAAAGAATGGTTTTGGTCATACAGATTCAGGCGTGAACATTGTAAGAAAATATTGGCAGGAGCGGGGTATTGAAAAGTCTGCTTTGCATATCATGGATGGCAGCGGACTATCTCCTCAAAATCGTGTCACCGCTCATTCATTGGTCACTGCTTTGCAATATGCCAGAACAAGGGACTGGTTCAACAGTTTTTATTTTGATCTGCCCGAATACAACCAAATGAAATTAAAGAGTGGCAGTATTGGTGGCGCCAGAAGTTTCGCCGGCTATCATACTGCAAAAGATGGAACGCAATACGCTGTTGCCATTATTGTAAATAACTATGATGGTTCATCTTCGGCCATCGTTAAAAAAATGTTCCTGATACTGGATGAATTAAAATAAAGAACTCCTACAATAAGGATCAAATCTGCTGCTGTACTTTATTCTTTAAACAGCAAATTCATACCAGGAAAAGCCATGTTCAGAAAGTAGGCGAATCATGCCTGATTTGCAGTTACTTCCTATTTACTTGCTGTCTGATCCGTCCCTCATTATGCTACATCCTATATCATATTTAAGAATGGGTCAACCATAATTCGAGTACTATATAAGTCGGGACATACTCGGGTTATACTCGGGTCATACTCGGGATATACTCGGGTTATCCCCGACTCAGTCAGCCATGAAACAGGTAGCAGACAGGCATTTAGTATCTATGTAAATGCTGATTGGCGGCTGACGATTAGGTAGTATCTGCTTGAAGAGTTGAACAGTTTTGCCGATAGAGAGCAGTTTCGGTTAAAATAAATATCTTTCAAAAAATAAACCGCTTACCATGAAAGAGCAAAATCTTCAAAATCATTCCCGTTTTGTACCCCTGTATCATTATGTTGCTTCAACACTGCTACTGGCCATTCTGATCGGGTCTATTATTAATTTATGTCATTGTACACCCGAAACCTGTTATTCTGCATCCCTAATCGTAGCATTGACAGTTGCACTGATTCTTGTATGGTATTTTGCAAGATCATTTGCATTGAAAGCACAGGATCGCGCCATCAGGGCGGAAGAAAATTTCCGTCATTTTGTTTTGAGCGGAAAGCCGCTGGACAGCAGGCTGAAGATGGGACAGATCATTGCCCGGAGATTTGCATGTGATGATGAGTTTCTTGCTTTGGCAAAACGCGCTGCGGATGAAAGTCTGCAAAGCAAAGAGATCAAACAAGCCGTTAAAAACTGGCGTGCAGATCATGATCGTGCTTAACTTATGGCAATAAATTGAATACTGCTTGGGATCTACGATCGAAGCTGAGAAAGGCACACAGACCTACCTGCCTGCCGGTAGGCAAGTCTGTGTTCTATTTCTTAATCCTGAGTCTTATTAAAATAAGGTTTGATCGTATCGAATAATTGAGAAGGCATTACTGTCTTCTCTTTTGTTTTTGCATCAATGAAGTAGAGCAC
>CAIMKO010000091.1 GCA_903841915.1 uncultured Chitinophagaceae bacterium
AGAAGGAGCTTTAGTTCCATAAAATGAGAAATCTTCAGCACCTGTTACCCAATGATAAGGCACTACGTTATCAGCACTGCCTGCTGCTTTTTGTAAAGAAGCTAAGGATGCTGTTACCAATGCAGGATCGTTATAAGTAACTAATGTTTTGTTGTTAATTATAAATTCTGCGGTTGCACCATTGGCAGC
This sequence comes from uncultured Chitinophagaceae bacterium, assembly GCA_903841915.1. Taxonomy (GTDB): domain Bacteria; phylum Bacteroidota; class Bacteroidia; order Chitinophagales; family Chitinophagaceae; genus CAIQDX01. The sequence continues at coordinate 190 of CAIMKO010000091.1, forward strand.
AGAAATATTATCAATTACTTTTTTCATTCTTTCATGAACTTCAGTTTGCATTTTACTATCTAATGTTCTGATAGTACCCATCATATTTGCTTCTTCCGGGATAATATTAGAACGAACCCCCGCTTCAATTTTTCCAACTGTAATAATTACAGGAGCTTCTGTTATATCCATTTGGCGACTCACAATCGTTTGTAATGCCTGAATAATCTCTGCACTTACAACAATGGGATCAATTCCTTTCCATGGATCTGCACCATGGCTTTGTTTGCCTTTCACTTTTATAGTAAACCAATCTGATGAAGCCATGAATGAGCCTGACTTGTAATAAATTTTTCCAAGGTCTGCCCAATCTTCTATGTGTAATCCAAAAACAACATCCACTTTAGGATTATCCAATGCGCCTTCTTTGATCATCAAAGGGGCGCCACCCTCTTCAGTTCCCGGTGGGCCTTCTTCAGCAGGTTGAAAAATAAAGACAACAGTTCCGGGCACATCTTTTCTCATTTTTGAAAGGGTAGTGGCTGTTCCTAATAAAATGGCAATATGGCTATCGTGTCCACAGGCATGCATCACGCCCACTTTTTGTCCGTCGTACTCGCTTGTTAGTTTTGAAGCAAAGGGCAGGCTGTTTCTTTCATATACGGGCAATGCATCTATGTCTGCACGTAAGGCCACAACTGGACCTGGTTTAGCGCCTTTTAAAATAGCAACAACACCTGTTTTGCCAACACCTGTTCTTATTTCCAATCCCAATGATTTCAAACGTGAAACAATGAATGCAGCAGTATTATATTCTCTGTTGGATAATTCCGGGAACTGGTGTAAATGCCTGCGCCATGCAATGACTGAATCATTCACTGCTTTGGCATGTTGTTCAATTGATGAAGTAAGATCCTGTGCAGAAACTGCAAATGGAATTAATAAGAAATAGCTAAGAAATTTTTTTCTCATGTTCAGAGTAGTAGTTTAATAAAGAATGAAAATAATCTTATTTTCCAATAGCATATTTAATTCCGCCTAATAAATGTTGCAGAAAAAATGGTTCTGAAAAAGATTCATCTGTATGCCCTAATGCAGTATAAAAAGCACGGCCTCCATCAAAATCATGGTACCAACTCATGGGATGAAAATCAGCATTCTCTCCGCCTATATAACTCTTCTCATCAATGGTCAATAAAACATGTAGGTCTTCCAATTGAATAGATTTAAAATTGTACCATTCATCCCATCGTTTCCATTCAGTTGGCAAATTTTTGGTTGCAATAAATGTTGTATCGATAACATGCAAAACTGCATTCTGTTGTTTAGGATGACTATTAAAATAAGCACCCACTAATTTATTGTACCAGGGCCAGTCATATTCTGTATCTGTTGCAGCATGGATACCTGCAAATCCACCGCCATGTTCGATATAACTTTCAAATGCCTTTTGTTGTTCATCATTCAATACATTACCTGTTGTTGAAAGAAAAATAACAGCATTGTATTTTTTTAAATTTTTGGAATTGAATTCAGCGGCATCTTTCGTAGTATCAACTGAAAAACCATTAAGCATTCCTAATTTGATAATAGCAATATTGCCTGCAGCAATTGAGTTATGATGGTAGCCCATGGTTTTTGAAAAAACCAAAACACGGTGTTGTTTTTTTGTGAATGCGATAAAACTAACGGCAAATAAAATAAGAACTGCGGCAATGAATATTTTTTTCATGTTGCTGATAAGTATGTAAATGGAATTGAATTCTTGAAGTCGGGTTATTTGACAGGTAAATTTCGTAAAAAGAAATCACGAACATTTCCCCCCATGATCTTTTCAATATCGCTTCTATTAAAACCCTCATTCAGCAATGCTTTCACTACTGCTTCAAATCCTGTGATATCATAACTGGCCTCAATGGCACCGTCAAAATCAGAACCCATACTTACTTTATCAACACCAATTTTATCTGCCACATATTTAATGGCTTTAGCAGTGGCTTCAGCATTGGTTCCGCAAACAGCTTTTTCCCACATGCCAATTCCTATCAGGCCATTCCGTTTGCCTACTTCTGCAATTTGTGCATCTGATAGATTTCTTACGTTATCACAAGTGCCTTTTGTTCCACCATGCGATAAGATCAAAGGACCTGTTGTATTTGCAAAAATATCATCTATCAGTTTAGGAGATGCATGTGCAATATCAATAATGATATGTTTTTCTTCCATCTTCTTCAATAGATCCTTCCCTTTTTCTGTGATGCCCCCCTTACTTACACCATGTGCAGAAGCGCCCCATTCGTTATCAAAAAAATGGGTGAGCCCGATATAACGTACACCTGCTTTATAAAATGTATCGAGATTATTGATATCGTTTTCTAAACAATGTGCTCCTTCCAAGCCCAGCATGCCGGAAGTTAATGCTCTGTTCTTTCTTCTGTCTTCCACAAATTGTCTTAACTCTTCCTGATTGGTGATGACACGAAATATACCGTTCGATTTCGTAGCAAATTTGTGGAGTCTTTCGCATTGATGCAATGCTCTGGCTTTAATGCTGAACCAATCCGAAACAGGCTGTAATTGCGCAAAGCTTAATAAGGCAACCTGGTCTGTTTTATCTGTATTCTTGTCATAGTTAATGCCACGGGGCGTTTTGCTTACGATCGTAAACACCTGAAATGCTTCATTGGCTTCCTGCATTCTTGGAATATCAACAGCACC
>CAIMKO010000092.1 GCA_903841915.1 uncultured Chitinophagaceae bacterium
GTTGCATAATATTAAACTTCATTCAGAGGAAGAAATGATCGAACTGATCAAAGATCTGAACCAATAAATCAGAAGCCTGCCTGATTTTGATCAAAGAATCCGGATGTATGCAAAAAATCATATTCAGAAATTACAATTCTCATCTTTTTATCCCAACTAATTTCGAACTTCGCCGCAAATTCCTAACGATCATGATCCATTCTTACCAATATGTAAGTGCAGAAGAAGCTTTGGCTGTTGTTCAAAGCGGTGACCGCATATATATTCACGGCAGTGCCTGCACCCCCTTATTCATGTTTCGAAAACTGGCAGAACAATCCGATCGGTTAAAGGATGTAGAGCTTGTCTTCATTACAGTACAGGGTGATATTGAAGTGAATAAACCTAAATACAAAGATTCCTTTCATATTAATTGCATGTTTGTTTCCGAATCTGTTCGGGTCGCAGTGAATGAAGGAAGGGCAGATTTTATTCCCGTTTTTTTGAGTGAGATACCTGTTCTCTTTAACAAGAAGATACTGACCATCGATGTTGCCATTGTACAGGTATCACCACCTGATGCGCATGGTTATTGCAGTCTGGGACTATCAGTCGATATTGCCCGTTCGGCAGTGAACAATGCAAAACATATCATTGCGCAAGTGAATCCGCAGATACCCAGAACACATGGGGATGGCATGATACATACCGATCGTTTTACTGCTATGGTTTGGCATGATGAAGCATTACCCGAAATTGATTATGCTGTAAAAACAGGTGTTGCAGAATTGCAGATCGGCAAAAACGTGGCTGAATTGATAGAAGACGGAAGCACATTGCAATTGGGTATCGGTACTATCCCTGATGCGGTCTTAAAATCTTTATACAGTCACAAGAATCTGGGATTGCATACCGAAATGTGCAGTGATGGTGTTATTGATCTCTTTGAAAAAGATGTGATCAATAACAGTAAGAAAAAGATACATCCCAATAAATCGGTCACCAGCTTTGCCATCGGTACCAGAAAGCTGTATGACTATCTGAATGATAATCCTGCCTTTGTTTTTTTAGATATAAATTATGTGAATGATCCGCATGTGATAAGACGTAATCCCAAAGTGATGGCCATCAACAGTGCCATTGAGGTAGACATTACCGGACAGGTTTGTGCAGACAGTATCGGAAAATATCAATACAGTGGCATTGGCGGGCAAATGGATTTTATGCGTGGCGCTGCTTTAAGTGAAGGAGGAAAACCGATGATCGCATTGACCAGCAGAACCTCGAAAGGATTGCCAAGAATTGTCCCGCATTTAAAGGAAGGAGCCGGTGTAGTTACTACAAGAGGGCATATACATTATGTGATCACTGAATATGGAGTGGCTTATTTGTATGGAAAGAATTTCAGGCAGCGTGCAAAATTGCTGATTGATATTGCACATCCTGATGATCGGGAAATGCTGACGAAGGAATGTTTTGAGAGATTTAAAATATTTATATAACTAGTATTAATTGAAGGGGTTTATTTTAATTCAAGGACAGTTTTGTTAGCAATATAATGTCATGAAAAGGTTCACCAAATTTCCCGATCCATTTTTGGCTTATCATGATTACTTGCTCATTCCCTTTCAAAAGCAAAGGAATACTTTGCGTGCCTAATGAATATTCGAATTTGTTTTCATAAGTCATATCTCCGTTCTCGTCAAGCTCAAATAAATAAGTATATTCTCGATTATCCTTAGTTGGAATGATGAAACTAGAAAACAGAAAGTGGCCATCTTTTGTTTCAATCATGTTACCTGGACTTTCATACCAGTTTCTATTTATTTCTTTCTGCCATTTTAAATTACAGTTGCTATCAAGCATCAGCACTTTTAAAAATTCAGAATTTTCATTTTTGCTTTCAAATGAAGGATAATTGCTGCCATAAATCACTAATTCATTTTTTGCTGTAAGAATAGTTTGCTTTGGATAAAAATCCTGATAGGTTTTTGACCATATAGTATCTCCGTCAGTATTTAATTTGATCATCCATAACGAATTGACATGCGTTTTGTCATTGTACTTATCAGCAGTCAAAAAATAACTATTGTTTGATTGTGTAATTGAAATGGGATTACAATGTATGTTTTCTGAAAGCAGTTTTGAGGAAATTAATGAACCATTGAGATCATATTTACTAATTGTAATGCCTTGATGATTATTTGATTTCCATTCATTTGCTATTACCAGTAAGCGGTTGTTTTTAATAAGTCTTATAATTGTATTACCATCAGGCCATTTTGGCTTGTTAATGTTCTTTGACCAGATCAAGTTCCAGTTTTTATCATACTTATTCAAGAAGTCTTTAGAATAGCCCCCCATAGTTCTGCTATCTATTCTTATCCCGTAATAATAATTTCCGAATTCAATATAACTTGAAGGAAATTCATTTGGAGTAATGATTTGTTTAGTTTCAACAGTATCTCCTTCTTGATTTATTTTTACAAGAAAGTCTTTATAATTAGTAGGCAAACCTCCCGGATCAACTACTTGAATATCCAACAAGTAATTTCCATCTTGAATATCTTTTAGACTTACTATTCTGTTATGGTAGCCTAATGAAAAAGTAGTTTCTGATTTTATTTTATATTTTAATCTTGATCTTTCTATATTAGTACCGGTGTCTTGGCCAATACAAGAAATTGAAATTAAAATACTTAGTGGTAAAAGGCCAGCTTTTTTCATAGAGTAATATAAAAGTATAGAACAAATATTTCATAAAAGATATTAATTAGACAATTAACTTTACTGATCCTCGGTTTAATAAAAGTCACAAAAGATTAAGCCTGCTTCTACACTTAAAGCCCGCTGGTCTCCCAATAGATAAGAAGGCACTCAACTATAACTTCAACGGAAGATGAACGGAGGATGAGCGAACCTCAAGCGAACCTCAAGCGAACCTCAAGCGAACCTCAGCTATAGGAAAGCCATAGCCGTTTGCCTGATCTCCAACCAAAAAATACTTTTCCGCTTTAACAAATCCTTAGTATACACTGTGCAGCATTTAGCATCTAGTTAAGAGAACGCGGTTCGTTTATTGGTATTTATCTAATCAAAAAAAACGATGCATGATCTAATGCTACGCTAAAACATTTATAATTATGAAAAGCAAACAACTATTCTTCAGTGTAGCCGCAATGGCTGTAACAGCATCCGTATTATTTGTTGCCTGTTCAAAAAGTACATCTGCCGATGCAGTAGCTCCAACGGCAACGCAGCAATCTGTATCCCTCTATTTGACAGATGGTCCGGGCGTATTTAATAATGTGTATCTCGATATTAAATCAGTAGAAGTATTGGTGGACACTTCGAAGAACACAAGGGATCACGATCGCTGTAACTGGGATACGCTGGGTAATAAACACCCATTACCAAAAGATTCAACATTCTTTGTATGGAATAATCTGAATGTTACGGCAGGTGTATATGATCTGCTGCAATTGCGGAACGGTGTAGATACATTATTATCCA
>CAIMKO010000093.1 GCA_903841915.1 uncultured Chitinophagaceae bacterium
ACAAACCTGCCTACCGGCAGGCAGGGGCGCAAAGTCACAAAGTTTTAAAAAGCTTCGCTCTTTCTTTGTGTCATATAGACTTAGAGGCATATAAAAAATCATTTGTTTACAAATGATTTTCAAAGTCTTTTACTAACTGGCATTAACACGCCAATTGAATGAACGACAAAAGCCCCTATGGGGCTCAGGTTTGCATTTTCTGATTTTGTCTACGAATTCTATTAGCCACGAATGCACGAATGATTATGGAGAAGTTAAAAGACACGAAGGAAAGTCCTACGGATTTTTTAAGGAGAAGGGAAGGACGTTGTTGAGTATCTGCGATAAAAATAATGTCGCCCCTCTGGGGCTTAGGTTTACATTTACTGATATTGTCTACCATAATATCGCCCCGCCGGGGCTTATAAAGATGCTGATTCTATTTCCAACAATTATGGTTGGAATACCTGAAAATGAGAAATCTTTCGATCCCAAAATTGGACCGCCTAACTTTACCCTAAACAATACCCTCGGTTTCACCGGTAACAAAACCCACCATTCGCATGTCTGCAAATAATTTCAACATAAAAGGTTTAACGGATGATCAGGTATTGGAAGCAAGAAAAAAATATGGCTTCAACAGGCTGGTCTATAAAAAAGAAAATGGTTTTATTGATGCGATCAAAAGTCTGGCAAAAGAACCCATGGTAATTCTATTATTGATCGCGTCTGTTATTTATTTCATCAGCGGAAAAACCGGTGATGCGATATTTCTTGCTTCTGCCATCGTATTAGTATCTGCCATTTCTTTATATCAGGACTCCAGAAGCCGAATTGCTTTAGAAAAATTAAAAAACTTTACCCAGCCCAATTGCAAAGTGATCCGCAATGCGGAAGTAGTAGAGATCAAAACCGAAGAACTTGTTGTGGGAGATAGTTTAATGGTAGAAGAAGGAACATCCATTGCTGCGGATGGCAGTATCATACATTCCAATGATTTTTCCGTGAATGAATCGATACTCACCGGAGAATCATTTGCAGTTAATAAAGACAAGGAAAAAGAAGATCATCTTATTTATCTGGGCACAACAGTAGCCAGCGGATTAGCCATTGCAACCATTACAGCGATAGGCAATGAAACCAAACTGGGTAAGATCGGTAAAAGTATTGAAAGCATTAAAGAAGAGAAGACACCGCTGGAATCGCAGATCAACAATTTTGTAAAAAAGATGGTGATCGCCGGGGCTATTGTTTTTCTTATTGTATGGGCGATCAATTATTGGCATTCCTATAATGTGCTGGACAGTTTATTGAAAGCGCTCACATTAGCAATGAGTATCCTACCTGAAGAGATCCCGGTGGCACTTACCACATTCATGGCCCTGGGTGCATGGCGTTTGATGAAGATGGGTATTGTTGTAAAACAAATGAAGACAGTGGAAACATTGGGCAGTGCTACTGTGATCTGTACCGACAAAACAGGGACCATCACAGAAAACAAAATGGAACTGGCCAAGCTTTTTGTTTTGTCGGCCAATCAGATATTCAATGCACAAGATCAGTTGAATGATGCTGAAAAAGAATTGGTAAGGCTTGCCATGTGGGCCAGTGAACCTATTGCATTCGACCCCATGGAAATTGCTTTGCATGATGCCTATGCAAAAACGATGTCAACGGATGAGAGGATTCATTTCAAAATGATCCATGAATATCCGTTGAGTGGGAAGCCGCCGATGATGACGCATTTATTTGAAGATGAAACAGGCAAGCGGATCATTGCAGCCAAGGGTGCAGCAGAAGCTTTAATGAGTGTATCCGATCTTTCCGAAGAGGAAAGACAGCATATAGAAGACGCTATCAAATCATTGACAACAGAAGGTTATCGTGTTTTGGGTGTTGGGGAAGCGATATTTACCGGAAATGATTTCCCGGCAGAACAACAGGCACTGAAATTCAGATTTAAAGGAATTGTGGCTTTCTACGATCCTCCAAAGAAGAATATTCAGAAAGTATTGCAGGATTTTTATGCAGCAGGCATTGCAGTGAAGATCGTTACAGGTGATAATGCTGCTACTACGATTGCCATTGCCAAACAGATCGGATTCAGCGGTTATGAAAAAAGTATTACCGGCGACGAACTGATGAAATTAACTGATGAAGAACTAAAGGAAAAAGTTGATGCGACCAATCTCTTTACCAGAATGTTCCCTGATGCCAAACTGAAGATCATCAATGCACTGAAAGCAAACAATGAGATCGTGGCCATGACAGGAGATGGTGTAAACGACGGGCCTGCATTAAAAGCTGCACATATCGGTGTGGCCATGGGCAAGAAAGGAACCGAGATCGCCAAACAGGCTGCTTCGCTGATCTTACTCGAAGATGACCTGTCGAAGATGGTGGATGCTGTTGCCATGGGCAGAAGGATCTACAGCAATCTTAAAAAAGCCATTCAATATATTATCAGTATCCATATTCCCATTGTACTTACCGTATTTATTCCATTGGCGTTGGGATGGATCTATCCCAATATATTCACACCGGTACATATCATCTTTTTAGAACTGATTATGGGACCCACCTGTTCTATCATTTATGAAAATGAACCGATGGAAAAGAACAGCATGCTCCAGAAGCCAAGGCCTTTTACTACTTCCTTCTTTAATATTAAAGAACTGACAACAAGTATCCTACAGGGTTTGATGATCACAGCAGGAAGCCTTGCAGTGTATCAGTATTCAGTGCGAGCGGGTAATGGTGAATCGCTGACAAGGACCATGGTCTTTACTGTTCTGATCGCCGCTAATATCTTTCTTACGCTGGTGAACCGTTCTTTTTATTACTCTTTTATCAGTACCATGCGATACAGGAATAATCTGGTGGTGATGATCATTTGTATCACTATTGCTATTTCCGGATTACTGATCTTTATCAAACCGTTGGCGGCATTCTTCTTATTTGAGTCTTTAAGTCTGTCTCAATTGCTCATCAGTATCGGTATTGGTTTCCTTTCGGTGATCTGGTTTGAAATTGTAAAGTGGAGAAAGAGAATGAAGGATGTTTCCTGAGGTATGGAAAGGTCCGCAATTTCATTTAATGCAAAATATAAGATCATTTGTTCGGGGTCTAAAACTGCAATAAAAAGCACAAATAATCTGTAATGCCAGGAATTTTCAGTAATATCGAAGCTGCAAAATTTTATCAATCTTATATGAACCCGTTTAAATCACAATTCAAAATCCAACTATGAAACTTGATTACAGAAACGAAGTAAAAGCGCTTGGTGTTACGGCAATGGTACTTGTTTGTCTGGTACTTTTTGCCTATGCCATGTTTTGGATCATCGCATATGGATGGGCCATGCTGGACGGTGCTGTAAACAGATGGGTTGTCTATTTCCTGGGACTTCTAATAGTGTTCGTTATCCATCGATTTATCAGAGGAAAAGTATATCGTCCTGATGAGGATTAGAAAATTTTATTGTGTTTAAAAATTGAATCAATGTTTGCCTTTGTGGTATTCGATTCAAACTTGACATCATGAACAGACTTGATCTGAGTTTCATGTATGATCAGTAGAAGCCATTCCAAACTTCAAGGATCGCAGCTTAAAAATCTTATCAACTTCCTTATAAAACAAAAGCTTCACTCTTTGCAGAGTGAAGCTTTAATTTCTAATGAATACCCCCCAGTAATTCATTGTCAGGACGAAAGTATGTCTAAAATAATCCCTGCGCAACGGGAAAAACACCCATTTTTTATGCAGTATGATTACTGTTTAAACACTGAACAATAACATAGGTTCAGTTTTACAATTCCTGTTTCAGAATGACAGCCATGAGTTTCTCAAATTCCGATTTTCCCAATTGTTCAATCATCGCAATATCTTCTTTCGCCAAACTAATCAGTCCGCTTGTATTGGTTTCAGCATGGGCGGCAGTTCTGATCCCTGAAATAACCGTTGATACTTCAGCATGGTTTAAAATGTAACTCAGTGCCAGTTCAGTTTTGCTGCAATTGTATTTCTTACAAAGCAACCAAACAGGCTGCAGCTCTTGATTACATAGATCAACCAATTCTTTGGTCAGTCTTTTCTTGCGATGATCATTATCAGAAAAATGGACTGCGTCATCGAATTTACCGGTCAATAATCCGAATTGCAAGGGCATGCGTGCAATGATTCCATAACCCAAAGCTGCCGCTTGCGGTAATAGAGAAAGGGCTCTTTGATTCAGCAGGTTTAAAACCAATTGAAATCCATTGCCTTTTTTTTGTTCTATTAAATAATGGGCTTCGGGAAGCGGTTCAAAAGTGTTCAGCGATAATCCCCAGTACCTGATCAACCCTTTTTGTTGCAAGTATTGCATTGCATCGATACAGGATCCATCCTGCAAATGAGATAAGCGGGCTGTATGCAACTGATAATAATCGATCGTATCGCGTTTCAATCTTTTCAAACTTTTTTCACAGGCCTGAATTATATATTCTTTACTGTAATCAAATGTGAACTTTTCATTTCTTGCAACATTCCCCACTTTGGTGGCGATGATCAGATCTTTCATATTACCGATCGTATCTCCCAATAATTCTTCGGAATGGCCGAGCCCATAAATATCTGCTGTATCAAAAAAATTAATGCCCAGATCGATCGATCTATGAATGGCTTGTTTCGAAATAGTATCATCTGCATCGCCCCAACCTATGGCAGTATTTCCGATCATCGTCCCTCCTCCTATTGCCCATGCGCCAAATCCGATCTCACTCACATGCAGATCGGTATTTCCAAATTGTCTGTATTTCATTGTTTCCTTATTTGAGCATAAAATTAATTCAATAAAATGCCATTCATCAAATAATGAAACACTCATTTCCTGTTCATGATTGTGCATCATGTATATGTGAATGATGTAAGTTTTTTGGCTAATGATGTAACGCAGCTCAGCAGGTGCATGCTGACCTTTGCATTACTATACTTTACCTAATGAAGGGTAAACAAAAGAAATTAAAAAAACAATTATGAGAAAGAACCTTTTAAAAATTGCAAGCAT
>CAIMKO010000094.1 GCA_903841915.1 uncultured Chitinophagaceae bacterium
AAGACTGCCGGTTATCAACAATACACTTCCGTTAGTAAATGAATGCCCTATCAGTTTTTTCATATCGAAACTTTGCACTTCATTTTTCGAATAGATCTGTATGAGTAGGACTCCTATAATTATAGCAGGAGCTTCCATCAGTGCCATTACAGCAACCATATGCCCACTATAAGCTGTGTTTTGCATTTCAAGAAATGAAGTAGCTGTAACAAATGTTACGGCACTTACCGAACCATAGGCAGAAGCAATTGCTCCTGCATCATAAATACTGAATTTTCTCTTTAATATAAAAAATGTGTACAATGGAATAAGGCAAGCAATTCCAATACCAAAAAGGATAGACCAAATGATCTCCGCTGTAAAATGACTATTCGCTAATTCTTGCCCGCCCTTAAATCCTATGGAGAATAATAAATACAAGGAAATGAACTTTGAGGTATTCGCAGGTATTTCAAGGTCACTTTTTAAGCGGATAGAAATCACACCTAAAACAAAAAATAAGAAAGCAGGGTTTGTTAAATTGTCAAACAATAAATTAAAATTCATGGTTCTTTTTTTTATTAATTAGCATTAGTTTTTAAACAAATTGTATTTCAATTACTGAATTGATCTGCAATTGTTTTCTTTGTTCAATGGCATCATCGATCAGCGATCTTAATGCTGTGCTGATACGATTCAATTCTTCCACTCTTTTCTCGCTATGCGAAACATCCCCGTTATATCTTTCCTGAATACTCAATTTTTCTTTAGTATGATAATTGATCTTATTGCCGATCAATGAAAAAACTATCTTTCCTGCTTCCTGCGGATCAAACACTCCGGCTATTAGTTGATATTGACTTGTTTCATTCATAACAATGATCTTTTATTTCGAGAGCGAAATTGCATGATTTTATCATAAATTTTTATTTATTTTTATTATACTAATCATAAACAAAATTTATGAATTATACATTGCATCAATTACAGATCTTCTTAAAGATCACACAGACAAAAAGTATTACTAAAACTGCTGAAGAATTATTCTTATCACAGCCTGCCGTGTCGATACAGTTAAAAAATTTTCAAGACCAATTTGATATACCATTAACAGAAGTGGTAGGAAGGCAGTTATATATCACTGATTTTGGAAGCGAGATCGCTATAGTTGCAGAAAGAATCCTGAACGAAGTGCAAAATATCAACTTTAAAACACTGGCATTTAAAGGGCAGCTTTCAGGTAAACTAAAACTTTCAGTGGTATCTACCGGTAAATATGTGATCCCTTTCTTTTTGACTGAATTTCTAAAAGAGCATAATGGTATAGAGTTGGTGATGGATGTTACCAACAAATCAAAAGTGCTAGAAAGTTTAGAAAACAATGAAGTAGATTTTTCATTGGTCTCCATACTTCCCGAAAAGATGAAGATCGAGAAAGTGCAACTGATGCAAAATAAATTATTCCTGGTTGCCAATACCCAAAAAAAATACAGCTCAAAATTATATGACAGGTCGATCTTCAAAGATTTGCCATTCATTTATAGGGAAGAAGGCTCGGGGACCAGAATGATCATGGAGAAATTTATTGAAGCGCATCATTTACCTGTACAGATGAAAATGGAACTTACGTCAAACGAAGCCGTAAAACAAGCAGTTATTGCCGGTTTGGGCTGTTCAATAATGCCATTGATAGGCATTAAAAATGAATTGCAAAATGGGGATCTTCAAATCATTCCAGTTAAAGGACTTCCTTTAAAATCGACCTGGAATTTGATTTGGTTAAAGGGTAAAAATCATTCACCTGTTGCTGCTTCTTTTTTAAGCCATATTAAGAATCAAAAAGCAAACATTATTCATACATTTTTCAATTGGTACGAAAAGTATTAGTATCAATTTTATAGTATCATTCCAAAAACTAAAACAGCGTTCTTAAACCTTTTGAACCTCTTAAACTTCTTTCACTCATTTCCTTACAGCATTATTAAAAGTTTTTTCGAGTGTTTCAAAACCTTTGATGGCATGGGCAGGTAAAAGTTCTCCTTTACTGCCAAATACATAGAGTGCTTCTTCTTTTTCTATGGTGATCTTTGACTCATCAATTTTGCCACTTGCATCTTGTACTGCTTTCAAGTTAAGCCCCAGGTATTTTGCCATGAATTGATAAACAGCTGTTCTTTTATTGATACCGAAATCATGCTTCTCATCGGGCAGATGTACATTCTCTACATTACTTGCTTTCTGATAATAGCCATACATTTTTTGCAAATAGAGGAAATCGT
>CAIMKO010000095.1 GCA_903841915.1 uncultured Chitinophagaceae bacterium
ACGGACTTCATAGGTAACGGATTAGTAAGTGACCGTGAAACTAAGTATAACGGTGCAGCAGTAGTATATTTGATTGTGCAAGTGGATAAATAAAATAATGATTCTGCAATTATCCACATCCTTTCAAAAATGAAATAAGTAGTGTAACTAATTAAAGTCTTTGCTTCAGGATCTCGATCATGCTGGTCTTCCAACTATTGAAAGTATGATCAAGGATATGTTTACGGGCTTCACCCACCAACCATAAATAAAAGCTAAGATTATGGATACTGGCAATTTGCAAAGCCAATATTTCTTCAGCCACAAACAAGTGACGCAGATAGGCTTTTGAATAATAATTACTGATGGTAGAGGGAATACCATCATCAATCACAGAAAAATCGGTTGCCCATTTTTTATTGCGGATATTAATAACGCCTTTGCTGGTGAACAACATCCCATTCCTTCCGTTTCTGGTTGGCATCACACAATCGAACATATCAACACCTAACGCAATCCCTTCCAGTATATTCCAGGGCGTTCCAACTCCCATCAAATAACGTGGTTTATCAGCCGGTAAAATATCACAACACAATTCAGTGAACTCATACATGGTTTGCTCCGGCTCACCAACACTTAATCCGCCAATAGCATTGCCTGCAGCATTCTTTGATGCAATGTAAGAAGCTGATTCAGTTCGCAGATCTTTGTAGGTACTTCCCTGCACGATTGGGAATAAGTTTTGACTGTATCCGTATTTATCAGGTGTTTCGTTTAACCTGTTAAAACATCTGTCTAACCAACGATGCGTTAATTCCATGCTTTTCTTTGCATAATCATAATCACTGGGATAAGGCGGACATTCATCAAATGCCATGATAATATCTGCACCGATGACTCTTTGAATATCCATCACACGTTCCGGCGTAAATAAATGTCGGCTTCCATCAATATGCGATTGAAACATCACCCCTTCTTCCTTGATCTTTCTGTTTGCTGCTAATGAAAAAACCTGATAACCGCCACTGTCAGTTAGAATTGGATGATGCCATCCGTTGAATTGATGCAAACCGCCTGCAGCTTCCAATACCTCCAATCCGGGGCGTAAATACAAATGATAGGTATTGCCCAGAATGATCTGGGCATGGATATCTATTTCCAATTGTTGTTGTGTTACTGCTTTCACACTGCCTACTGTTCCAACAGGCATAAAAATAGGCGTAAGGATCTCACCATGATCCGTTATGATCTTTCCTGCTCTTGCTTTACTTCCGGTATCGCTGACTTCTAATTGAAAATGCAGTTGTGACATAAGTTTGCAAAAATAGGTGATGAATAATGAATTATGAGGGCTGAATTATAAGCAATCATTCAAAACAACTATCACTTCTTATACATACCCCTGTACGATGTTCAATTTCTTTTCCACATCTCCACAGCAATAACATTGCAAGCAATACCAAACCCTACTTTTGCAGCATGATCATTCTGCCTATTGTTTGGGAAATAGTTTTCGCAATTTTTTGTGCCGTGATAGCCGTACAGGTCTTTTATTATCTATTTTTTTATTCTCGCCTTGCTTTTTACAGGGCCCCTTTACAAAAGGAAACAGTGGAGCATCCTGTTTCTGTAATTGTTTGTGCAAGAGACGAAGCAAATAATCTGGTGAAAAACCTTCCGGGCATTTTGGTGCAGGATTACAAAACAACGCATGAGATCATTGTAGTAAATGATAATTCAGTGGATGAAAGCAGATATATTCTAGATGAATTTAAAAAATCATTCAAAAATTTAAAACCGATCGAACTAACTCAGGAAGCAAAATTAATAACCGGCAAAAAATTTCCCTTATCAATGGGAATTAAAAGTGCCAAACATGAAACATTGTTATTGACCGATGCGGATTGTGTTCCTGCTTCAGAATCATGGATCCAAAAAATGCAGGAAGGGTACGTTAATGGCATTGAAATTGTTCTAGGCTATGGTGCACACCATAAGAAAGCCGGTTTATTGAATAAAATTATTCGCTTTGAAACTTTTCATACTTCTATGCAATATTTATCCTATGCATTGGCAGGCATTCCTTATATGGGTGTGGGAAGGAATTTAAGCTATAAGAGAGATGTTTTCATCCGCAACAAAGGTTTCTCCTCTATCAACCAAATACCAAGCGGCGATGATGATCTATTCATCAATCAGGTTGCTACAAAAAAAAATACAACCATTGTAATTGACCCCGAAGCACATACGCTAAGTGAACCAAGAAATACTTGGGGAGACTGGATGAAACAGAAATACCGTCATTACACTACTTCTAAATATTATCTCTTTAAACATAAATTCTTATTAGGGTTATATGGGTTCACTTTATTTTTGGTTTACCCGCTTTTAGCAGTATGTATTATTTTTTATAACTGGTGGTTACCATTAGCAGTGTTTGGGCTGCGTTTCTTATTGCAGGCATGGTTTTATTTTAAAGCCATGAAAAAATTAAATGAAGCCGATCTGTGGCCTTTCTTTTTGTTCTTCGACATCTGGATGTTCTTCTACAGCATTTTATTTTTACCGGCTGTTTGGAAAAGGCCTAGAAAAAATTGGGATTAACCCTTTTTCCCATTTCTGCTACTAGAAGGAATAAAATATAAATAATGATAGACATTCTGTATAAATACTTTGATGATTTTACCGAAACACAAATTCAGCAGTTTCAATTACTCCTGCCATTGTATAAAGAATGGAATGAGAAAATAAACGTGATCTCCCGAAAAGATATTGATCAGATATACCTGCATCATGTGCTGCACTCATTGAGTATTGCTGTAATAGCAGATTTTAATCCCGGCACTACCGTGATCGATATTGGATGCGGAGGCGGATTTCCAGGCGTACCACTTGCCATCTTTTTTCCCGAAGTAAAATTTTTACTGGTCGATAGTATCGCGAAAAAACTAAAAGTAGTAGAGGCTGTTTGTGAAGCTGCCAATATCACCAACATCACAACACAACACACAAGAGCGGAAGAGATCAAGAACAGAAAATTTGATTTTGCCGTTAGCCGTGCAGTTGCTCCTTTGAAAGACCTTTGGCAATGGGCTTCGCCATTGTTAAAAAAACGTGCAGCTGATGAAACACATGCCATTGCCAATGGATTGATCTGCTTAAAGGGCGGTGATTTACATCAGGAGATCTCCGATAGCTTAACGCGGCCTAAGATGATGAGCGTCTATAAAATATTTCAGGAAGAATATTTTATGGAGAAACATATTTTGCATGTTACAAAATAAATTTTGAGCTCCGCAAAACGGATCAACTTTCTATCACACAAGCCTACCCCATTGTGTTTCTTTGAAAAGAAACAACAACAGCCCCATTCTGATTAGTTTGCTTGCCCCTAAATAAAACCAATTTTCCTAAGTTTGTTGAATGCCAATAAAAATTGGCTGCCTTTTTCAAAAATATTATCTAAAAAATAATTCTCATGAAGCAGCTTAACTTATTTATTGTTCAAAATATTAAAGCCATTGAAATGCTCGGTGTATTAATGCGTGTTTTCAGTTTCTCATTGGTGAGCTGGATGGGGCCGGCAAGCCCTTTCTTGTTTGTATGGATCTTTAATACAGCCGAC
>CAIMKO010000096.1 GCA_903841915.1 uncultured Chitinophagaceae bacterium
CAGACCTTACTTTATCATTTAATAAAGTATATATTTTATTTTTCTCTGTGCTATTTATTGCAAAATGCATTAAACTTCTCAATGCTTCATAGCGTATCAAAGCATCCGGATTATTCAAACTTTTCAATAATATATTCAAACTGCTTTCTGTTGAAATACTGCCTAAATAATTAATAGCCGTTGCCTGAATGATATGGGGCACTGCAGTATCACCGATGAGTTTTGTTAAATGTGGTTCACTATTTTCGTTTAATTGACTACCCGGTATCAGGTCTTCTGCAAAATGATATTTTCGTTTGGGGCCATACCATTTTACAACTGCATCTGCTGACCATTTTGCTGATTTGTCCTTATGGCAATTGTTACAAGCATTTGGAGTCGAATATTGAACAGTAAGATCGGGCCTTGGCACACGAAAACTATGATCATATCTCAGATCGTTTCCCATATAATATTTTCCCGGTGCATGACAATTCTTACATAGAGCCCCTTCAGAATTGGTAGTATGAAATGTATGTGCAGGAGAATCATAGGTTTTAGCATGACACTGTAAACAGGTTTGATTACCCGTTAGTATAAGTTTGCCTGAATGCGGATTATGACAATTATTACATTTTATATTTCGTGCAAACATCTTGCTTTGCAAGAAAGAAGCATAAGTATAATCTTCTTCTTTCACCTGACCATCTGCATGAAAACGCTCTGTATTGGGCAGAACGGGAATATTATTGTCTAATAATTCCTCGCTATTTATTTTATCTGCTGCAACTGCATTTTGAACTGCATGACAAGGCATACAGGTATTGATCTGTGCTAATTGTGCAGTGTTTGTACCTAACTGCAGTAATGAATGTTCGATCTTATGACCGCTTTTATATTCTGCACTGTTGATATAACTGATATGATTTTTTGCAGGGCCATGGCAGGCTTCACAACTCACATTCAGCAAATCAAACTTTGTATCGTAACTGTCTTTTTCAATATCATAATTCTTTTTCAGATTGGTGCTGTGACATTCTGCACACATCGTATTCCAATTTTGCGCATTATGTGTCCAGTGTAGCCAATCACGAAAATCAATTTTTTGCCCTGCATACTGATGAAACCATTTGTTTTGTTTACTATCCCAGCTTAATCTGGTGGTTTGCAATTTCCCTCCCGGAAATTCAACTAAATACTGTTGCAAGGGATAATAACCGAAAGTATATTTTACTTCATAGTCATGATTCTTTCCATCTTCCCCTTGCGTATTCACAATGAACTTTCCATCCTTTTTGAAGAAGTGTGAGTTAACAGCATCTGCGCTAAAAGAACTGTTATTGAAATTACCCAATACGGAAGAATCATTTGGCTTTTGAATAGCTTTAAAATGATCTGATTTCAACCAATCTTTGTATTGATTAGCATGACAACTTATACATTGCTGATCACCAACATATGCATTACTCAACTCACTATATTTGGAATTATCTTGGTCTTTTGGTTTGCAAAACTGGATTAGAAATATACCAACAAGAAAGAAAATGCTGATAAAACAGAAGGTGGTTATTTTTCTTGACAATGGTTACTGTTTAGTTAGGATTAGTATGCACTGCTCTGTACAAAAATAAAGAATAAAGACAGATATATTTTTGCGTTCGCTACGCGTAAAATAACAACTTAATACCGCACAGATGGGATTTTTTACAAATAAGTTGCCAAAACACTGATTAGAATTCATTCAAATACTAAAATTATTTTTTTATGCACTGATAAAAATCATTGTTTTATCAAATCTCTTTTGTAAACTTACAGTAAAACTAACCTGATTGTATATGAAACAATATCATATTATTTCACGAATTTCCATTTACTCACTGGCGGTTATTTTGATTGTATTTGGAACCTTTCATTTTCTTAAACCACATGATCTTGTAGTTTATATTCCGCTTGCTGTCCCCGGTGGAATTATCTGGACATATCTGGTAGGAGCAGCATTTATACTGGTAGGTATTTCTTTTATTACCAACAAATTTGTAAAGTTTGCAGCATATCTACTCGCCGCTTTACTTACGTTTTTTGTTTTTGCGATTCACCTGCCCAATGCCTTATATGCCGGTGACAGGGATATGAGATCACTTGCATTCATTAATTTCATAAAGGATGGAGCAATTGCTTGTTTCGCATTGCATATTGCTGCAGGGGCACACCACCAGCATTTGCATCTGGAAGAAAGCGATTAGCGATATTTATCTCTTATATACACTTTCAAATAAAAAGTGGAGAAGCAATGCAATAAATGCATTTTCTTCTCCACATACAACTATTTAAGCACTAAAGTGAGCTGCTGTTAAATATTCAAATTAATATTTAAACACTTTCCCATTTACCATAACTTCCTGTGTCTTTTCATCAAAGGTTGCTTTATAACCCGTTCTCACAGCAGCATTAGTCATTATAGTGGCGATGGAATGGCTATAGCCAGCTTCTACAGGCGCATTTGGTTTCTTTCTGTTCCTTACACATTCCATCCAGTTGTGAACATGATTCGATGTAAGCATATCACCTCCTGTATTTGCAGAAGCCACTACTTTCTCACTCATTTCCGACAGACTAAGTTCAGGAAGCAAATTCGCTTTCATATTCATGGCCGCAGCTTCTTTCTCATGCAATCCGCCTTTGGGTGAAATTTTATTGGTAATTAAGTTTAACTCGCCTCCATTCGCATAATAGATCTCAGAAGGATTTTCATCACCGTTATGCATACGCGATGAAAAAATTACCTGAAAACCGGAATTCGTTTTATCGTCGGCATAATCAAAAACGGCAGTAGTGGTATCCCAGTTTTGTCTTCCGTCTTTCCAAACATAAACACCACCATTTGCAACAACACTGCGAGGGTGTTTCAATTGACTGAACCAATGCACCGTATCGATCTGATGACTCATCCACTGACCCGGCATTCCGGATGAATAAGGCCAGAATAAACGGAATTCCAAATATTTCCTAGGATCAAAATTTTCATAAGGGCGATTCATTAAAAATCTTTTCCAATCAACATCTTCTTCCTTCAATTGTGCAACCAATGCAGGCCTACGCCATCTTCCGGGCTGATTCACATTCCATGTTAATTCGACCATCGTGATGTTCCCGAATTTTCCTGATTGAACATACTCCGCTGCTGCTTTATAATTATTGCCACTTCTTCTTTGTGACCCCATTTGAATGATTTTGTCAGATGCCTGAATGACTTTCAATGCTGCACGATTATCTTCCATTGTCTCAGCAAAAGGCTTTTCCACATAGGCATCACAATTTCCCTTCACCGCTTCAATTGCATGTAATGCATGTTGAAAATCGGCAGTACTGATAAATACCGCATCCACCATCTTTGAATTATACAGGTCTTCATTGTTTTTAAATGCAGTTATATCATGCTGCATTTTATCTTTCCAAACCGCAGCGCCATCTTCTCTTCTTTTTTTCCATATATCCGAAACGGCCACCACATCAAAATTCAATTCTTTGTAATGATTCATAAAAGCGGGAATATGTGAACCTCTGTGTCGGTCAGAAAAGCCCACCACACCAACTCTTATGCGATCATTTGATCCAATGATCTTATTATAACTGCTGGCTGTAAATCCAACCTTACTCAACACGATACCTGCACCGGCCATCGCAGTTTCTCTAATAAATGAACGTCTTGATTTTCTCATGTGGCAAAATTTATTTTTGTTTAGTTATTTTATTGGTAACCGGCTGTTGATTATTGTTGCATTGCTCATTTGTCCCGCAACAATTCCGATCATCATTTCAATTCAATGATCTTTATACTTCTAAAAGAAACACTGTTTCCATGATCCTGTAATAAAAGATGTCCCTTCTCTGCCATACCGAAATTAGGCCAGTGTTCATATTTGCTCTTTGCAACCAATGCTAAAAAATATTGAGATCCACGCTTGTAGTCCAACATCTTCCACCCGTTTAACCAATGTTCAACAGTATTGTCGGGACGAACAACGATCATCCCCTTATTCCACTCTCCGATCTTTTTCCTTGCACGCGGGTTTTTTACTGCCGGGATCATATCATATAAAGAAGCTTCTGTTCTGTTACCGATACTTCCCAATTTTGCATCAGGATGAAGATCATCATCCAAGATTTGATATTCCAAGCCAATTGCTGAACCTGCATTGTGCTCATTTTCTGTTACAAAATATTTTACGCCACTATTGGCACCGGCTGTTAATTTAAAATCGAATTGTACAACGAAAGCACTGTACTCTTTTTCAGTAATGATATCTCCGCCATTGGCAGCTTCATTGCCCTGAGCGCCCAATACACTTAACAAACCATCTTTGATCTCCCAACCTTTGTCCGGAAATTGAGTTTTATATGCTCCTCTCCAGCCATTTGTTGTTTTCCCGTCCCACAATAATTTCACGCCATTATTGATCTCCTGTTGTGATAAATTATTGGGAATAAAATTCATCACAAAAATATTATCCAATGGCGATGGCTTAACATTCTTTGTTTGAATGCGGATATTTTTAAAATAAATTTTCTTTCCCGCATCTTCAGGTTTAGTTATCTGATGAACCTGCAATCCGATAAAACCTTTTGCAGTCATATCATCCACAATATTCGCTGCAGGCTTGCCATTTAGAAATGTTCTCATCGAATTACCAATACACTCGATCCTACCCTTATTCCATTGTGCTAATTTGAATACTGATTTTGCCGGTTCATTGTAATCCATGGTATAAAGCCATTCCCTTCTAGCCTCATCATATATACCTGCTGTCCATGCACGTTTCGAAGGATCGATCTCATATTGATAACCATGTACCCGCCCATTCATATAATCTACTGTACTTTCACTTCTGAACTGCAACCCCGAATTCATATCTTCATCACTTACTTTAAATTCAAATTCCAGAATAAAATCAGCAAATATTTTTTCGGTGGCAAGAAAAGAATTGGGAGAACCAACAACTGTTGTACCAACGATCATTCCATCTTTGGCTTCATATTTTGCATTTCCATTTATTTGTTTCCATCCGGCAAGGCTTTTACCATTGAACAAATTTTCCCATTGGGTATTAGACTGTGCTGTTACAACCAAAAAAAAGGGAACAACAAAAACAAAACTTAGAATTCTCTTCAACATAAAATTTAGTATTAATAATAAAAGTCAATTTAATTTGAAACTTTGATCAGGCTAACCCCATGGGGTGCGACTTTAACAGAATAGCTATCTATAAAACTACCGGAATTCTTCTGTCGCCACAAGTCTCGTACTTTTTGATTCTTTTGCAGTAAAAGTTCAGACCATTTAATTTTAATATTTTTATTTTGATCTTTCAAATTAAAAATACCAACGGCTTTACTTCCATCATCCAATTCCTTCATCCATACTTGATAGGTTTCTGTCTTCAATATTTGTTTAGCCTCTTTCCCAAGGATATCCTGATTCACTGCGATCACTTCATCATTGGTCAATAAACTCAATGTAAAGTCATCCATTTTGCTGATGTCGCAGCCAATCAATAATGGTGCGGCAAGCAAACTCCACAAACTGATATGTGTATATTGTTCATCCGGTGTAAGCCTTGTGGGGTGTAAGTTTTCGCCCCAGCCCACCATCCCCACGATCAACATATCCGGATCACTCCATCTGCCGGGTTTCGTGTATTGAAATTGCTCTGTCTGACTGAACCCAATACTACTAAGGCTTCCCCATGTATCCTCAATATCACCTGTTGTACGCCAACAATTTCCATCAACCACATGCCCCCATTGCCAAACTTTTTTCATTCCATACTGACATAAACTGTACACAATATCTCTTGGTTGCTTACGCAATGCATCACGCATTACGATATATGGTTTTTGATAAGCTGCCATGGAAGTATCTTTTCCTGCGATATTTTCATAACTGCACCAATCATATTTTAAATAATCAATTCCCCATTTATTATAGGAGTTCGCATCATTCATCTCATATTGATAAGAACCAAGATAACCGCCACAGGTCAATGGGCCCGGAGAAGAATAAATTCCCAACTTCAAACCATTGCTATGTAACCAGTCACTCAATAATTTCATATCAGGAAATTTATTATTGGTAACCACATTCCCACCAGCATCACGTTTAGGCTGTTCCCATCCGTCATCAATATTCATATACGTCCAGCCATGATCGATCAAGCCTTTATCGATCAATGCCTGAGCACTTGCCTTTACTTTTTCGGTACTCACACTTAAACCCCAACAATTCCAGCTATTCCAGCCCATGGGTGGCGTTAATGCTAAAACATCACCAACTTTGATCGTGAGATCTCTTTCTGTTTTTCCTTTTGCATTACGTACCACTACTTTCATTAAATGAGTGCCGCTTTCTTGCATGCTGCCTGTTATGATTCCTGTTTGGGCATCCAACGACAATCCTTTGGGCAACCCGGTTATAGCATATTGCAAAGGCTTCTCTCCTGTTGCAGCAATTTTGTAGAGAACCGGGGAACCCGGACGTACAGCGAATATTTTCGCGCCATTGATCTTTGGAAATGAAGACACAGCAGGCGTTAGGATATAGGGCACTGTTTTAGTGATCTGAATTTTTTTTCCTGTATGCGCTTCGCTAAAGACAGCAGAAACTGTAACCCTTTGGCTGCCCTCATTCTTGATATCTGTTGTGAAAACCTGATTAGGATCTAATGCAATATCCTTTACTATTTTTTTTACAACACTATCATTCTCTGAATTCACAACACTGATAGAAAGCTTTCCGGAAATTTTTAATTGTATCTTATTTTCAAGCGATATGCTGTTTTGTTTTGTAGCTGTGCTAACATTCATCTTTACGCCATCAATAATATCCATCATACTGATAAAAGGTGTAGCGCCATAAATACCACCACCACCGCCTCCATCATAAACTCTGACCGCCAACACATTTTCTGCATCCCATTTCAATGCCGGATCATTTACTGAAATATGAAATTCACTATTGTGATTCCACGCAGAAAAATATCCTCCCTTATCATCTGCCAATCCCCCCGTTTGCCCTATTTTAATTCCGTTCAAATAAGCGGCACCAGCATCATCGATCTTTGCAAGATTTACTCTTAATGAATCCTTCCAGTAAGACTTGTTTTTAAAAGAAGCGGGTAAATTGAAATGAAAACGGTACCAGGCATAACCGTTATAATCTGTAAAGCCCTGCGGTTCCCATATAATATCTGTTTTAATGACAGCCCATTGAGCATCATTAAAATTCAAGTTTTTCCAATCAGGATTGTCTCCAGTACTGAACTTTGCTGTAGGAAATTGAATGGTTTCCTGTGCAGAAGCTGTCATAACAGCAAAAAATAAAATTACCGGCAATATTCTTTTCATACAACTCATTTTAAAATTGAAAGATTGTTTTATTGAACCTCTAATTGAACCACCGTATCAATATCATCTTGTTTAATTCCATCCAAAAAAATAAACAAACCTTCGGTTTGTTGCTTGAAGCGAACAGATTTATTCTCTGCAAATACAGTTGCTTTTTGCACCTGCTGTTTTAATCCCGGAATAAAAATATAATCAGCTCCATCACTTTTGAAAATGTGGACGAATATCTTTTTCTCTTTTGCAGTCAATACTCCCCAATCCTGTGTGGATATCAGATTACCTCTTGTCCCGTAAATAGTTTCTCCATATTTCTCCATCCATTTTCCAACAGCTTTTAAAGTATCTGTAAATTCCGGTTGGATGATCCCATTTGGCATTGGCCCGATATTCAATAAAAAGTTTGCATTGTTTCCAGCTGCATTTACCAAATATTGGATCAGTTTTTTTACAGATTTATAATTTCGGTCTGTAATATTAAAACCCCAAGAATCATTCATTGTCTCGCAGGTCTCTAAGGGCAATTGAGAAATGGCTGCTCCACCAAAACCAGTTGTATTATGACCCGGCAGATCTTTTTCGAACATTTGAAAATCTTCGCCCGGAATAGGCAATAAATGATGGTTATTACCGATCATACATTGTGGTTGCAACTTGTGTATCAATTGATAAATTTCGTTGTAATGCCAATCTACTTTTGATGTTCCGCTTTTATCGGTATCATTTTCTAACTGATCCCAATGTCCGTCAAACCAAATACCGGCAACTTCGCCATAGTTGGTAAGCAATTCTGTTAATTGCGCTTTCATGAAAGAAATATAATGACCCCAATCACTTTTCACAGTACGTCCAGTGCCTTTACCTGTTCGCCCGGTCTCATATTGATAATCGGTACGATGCCAATCCAATAAAGAATAATAAAAAAATATTTTAATTCCCTGCTTGTGACATTCATCAGCCATTTGCTTCACCGCATCTTTTCCATAAGCAGTATTTGTTATTTTCCAATCGGATTGTTTAGTATCCCAGTTACTGAAACCATCATGGTGCCTGGTTATTAAAGTAATGTATTTCATACCTGCACTTTTTGCAGCAGCAACCCATTTTTTGGCATCAAAATCAACCGGATTAAAGATGGTTTGCAGTCTGGAATATTCATCCACATGAATATTCCTGTTATTCATCACCCACTCACCATTACCTAAAACACTCGAAGCCCCCCAATGAATGAACATGCCGAATTTCATATCTTGAAAAGCAGTTCGTTGTTGCAGATTTTCCGCTGAAGGGATGTAGGATTGTGATTGCACACGAATCAATCCAATGAATAAAAGAAGAAAAAAAAGGAAATATTTTTTCATGACAAGCTTTTAAAATCGTTTGTAAAGGCCATCTACGATCTTAAAAATACTTATTGTTTGTTACATTAGGACTAATTAATCTGAAATTAAACCAGTCATTGTTTGAACTGTAAACGACAGCATAAACCAGCAGATTATCTGTCAAACCATTTCTTGAAAGCAGGTGCTTTTTCTCTACTGATATCGAGTTCCATTTTTAAAGGTGCTTTCAATAACACTATGAGCTTTTGATTTTCCTGGGGTTTCACGCTCTGAATGGCATCGATATGAATAATACTTTGACGGTTGGCCCTATAAAAGAATTTAGGATCGAGCAGATCTTCAATATCTTCTAATGTCGCAAAATCAAGAATATACTTATCTCCCGAAAAAGTGCATAAATAATTTAAGTTATCCCTTACAAAACAAGCGATCTCTTTAGTATCTACAGGAATCCAGTTATTCCTGAAATGAACAATGAACTTTTCTTTGAAATGCGGAGACCGGGCATTGGCAATATTTGAAATCAGTTGAGAAATATCTACAGGCAACTTCGTCTTTTGGTGAATGAATATTCTTGATTTATCAATTGCCTTTTTAAGTTCCGCATCGTCGATAGGTTTCAATAAATAATCAATGCCATTTACTTTAAAAGCACGAACCGCATATTCGTCGTAAGCGGTTGTAAAAATCACTGGGCATTGCAATTTAAAATCATCAAACAGGTCAAAACTGACACCATCACTCAATTGTATATCCATGAACATCAAGTCGGGTTCGGCATTTTCCATGAACCATTTCTTTGCAGTCTTTAAACTTGGCAATACCTCGAGCACATTGATATCATTTGATACCTGTTTTATTTTACTCATCAATTCCTTTGCTATCAGGCTCTCGTCTTCAATGATCACAGCATTCATATCAATGGAATTTTAACAGTGAAAAAATGTTCAGTTTCGTCAATCATTAATGGTCTATCAGACAAATAATGATATAAGGAAATGAGATTATCCAAACCTTGTTTATTACTTGTTTCTACAAATTTTTTCTTTTGCAAATTATTTTTAACGATCAGATATTCATTGTCAACATAAATATCAATCTTCAAAGGTGTTTCACTGTCAACGATATTGTGTTTTATTGAATTCTCCACGAGATTCTGTAAAGTAACAGGAACAATTTTTTTATGATTATATACTTCATCCACAGCAATATTCACCTGCAAACCCTCTTCAAATCTCGTTTTTTGCAATTGCACAAAAGTTTGAATGAACCTTAACTCATCTTTCAGATCGATCAGTTCTTCATCTTTACTTTGAAGGATATATCGATAAATTTTGCTCATCCCATCCAAAAAATTTATGGCTGATTTTTGATCAACGCGTATCAAACTACTTAATGAAGTAAGGGAGTTGAATAAAAAATGCGGGTTTAAATGTTGCTTCAGATTTTCATATTGCACTCTTGATTTCTCTTTACCCAATGCATGTGTCTTGGTCTCAAGCGTTAATATCTGCTTTTGCTGTTTCATCCTGAAGCGATAAAAAAGGTAAAGGCCTGTTATGATTAGCAAAATGACTAAAGCAATAAACCACCATTTTTTATAATAAGGCGTTTTGATGAAAAAAGGGATCGCCTTATAGTGTTCATTCCACTCATCCCGCATAGTAGTGGTCTTAACTTTAAACACATAGTTTCCCCCGGGAATATTGGTATAACTAACGGCTTTTCTACTTCCGCAATAAGTCCAGCCGGTATCAAATCCTTCCAATTTGTACGCAAACTGATACATTTCAGGTCTACTGAAATCAATTGCTGCAAACTCGAAATAGAAAGAATTCTCATCGGGCTCAAGTATTACTTTTTTATTTTTTTGTATCTCTTCCTGAAAATGTTTGTCGATAGAATTCACTGCCATGATCGTGATAGCCAATGACTGATCTTTGGCATGCGCTTCCTGGGCCAAGGGATCACATTCGTAATATCCGCCCTGAGCCATCAGCCAGAGCTTATTGTTACAGGAATTCACGATACGCATGATCTCCCCGGAATGGTTAATACCATCACGCATTCCAAAATTGAGCACTTTAGACTTTTTCTCATCGATCATAGAAACAGCATAGATCATTGATTCGGTACCCCATATCTTTCCTTCACTGTCTTCAGCCAAACCAACTACAAACTCGGAATGAAGGCCATCCCCTGCTGTAAAGGATCTTACATATTCAGGTACTGAGGCCTTACAATTGATCTTAACCAGACCTGCTTTAGTAGATATCCATAAAAAGCCCTTAC
>CAIMKO010000097.1 GCA_903841915.1 uncultured Chitinophagaceae bacterium
CAATAACCAGATCTACGGGTTAACAAAGGGACAATATTCTCCCACTTCTGAAGAACATAAAGTTACCAAGACCTCACCATACGGAAGTATCGATCATCCTTTCAATCCATTGGCATTGGCAATGGGTGCAGATGCCACTTTTGTTGCACGCAGTATGGATAGAGACCCGAAGCATCTTCAGCAAACTTTAATTCGCGCCAATGCACATAAAGGATCTTCCTTTGTAGAGATCTATCAGAACTGTAATATTTTTAATGATGGCGCTTTTGAAATATTTACAGAGAAAGGAACGAAGCTTGAAGAAACATTATTCCTTGAAAGCGGCAAACCATTGATATTTGGCGCTACACAGAATAAGGGGATCAAACTGGACGGATTTACACCTGTTGTAGTTGAATTAGGTAACGGTGTTACGGCCGATGATCTCTGGATACATGATGATAAAGATTTTTATAAGGCACAGATTCTGGTAAGAATGTTTGATGATCCTAGAAAATCAAGCCATTTACCAAGACCATTCGGTGTATTCTATGAAACGGAAAGACCTTGTTATGAAGATGTAATGGCCCTGCAGATCGAAGAAGTGATCACAGCCAAAGGAAAAGGAAATCTTGATAAATTACTTCGTGGAAACGAGGTTTGGGAGATTATATAAAAAACTGCACTGTATTTTGTATATGCCATTCTGCACAGCAGGATGGCATTTTTACTATAAAAAGGATTACACAAACTTGTAGTATTAAAATATGGGTGTTTTTCCCGTTGTTTAGTAATGATAGTCCTACTACATTTACATAGTTGTTCGAAATAAATCCATATTCTAAACCTCTTAATTCCTAAAGATGAAAATTAGGAAATCTACTCTTAAAAGATTTATTATCCTATTAGGTGATGTCTTGATTGTTCTCTGCTGTTCTAAAACAGAAACTAAATCAATCCAACAAAGAACGCTAAATAATATTCGCGTAACCTCTTCTAAAGGATATCAGATTGCAGCGTTAACAGAAAAATTCAGGAATATTATAGTAAGTCACATTGCAGGCTTTAGTTTAAATCATAGGACAAAAACATTTTCATGAACTAAATAATTATAATTTCTCAGGTGTTTTGGTTTTATTCATTTTGGGGGTTATATATGCAAATAACGGCGGTTTTCTAATCGCTGTTTTTAAAAGAACTAAATATATTGAAATAGGGGGTTTTTGCTTTTCGATAAAAGCAAAAACATACGGCAGCCAATTGGTTGCCGTAATCTTTTATACTAAATGAATATTTCTTATTTCGTATTTTACACCGATTATGTTACTGCAAGTTCATCCCGATAACCCCAATCCACGCCATATTAAAACAATCATTGAATGTTTAAGGGAGGGCGGTGTGATCATTTATCCAACTGATACGATATATGGTTTGGGTTGTGATATCTTTCATACAAAAGCAATAGAAAGGATCTCCCGCATCAAGAATACAGATTACCGTAAATCTCAACTCAGCTTTATTTGTTATGATCTGAGTGATCTGAGTAAATACACAAAAAGTATTTCAACGCCGCTTTATAGAATGTTGAAAAGCCATTTGCCCGGTCCGTATACTTTTATTTTACCCGCCAGTAAAGAAGTGCCGCGTTTATTGCAAAGTAAAAAAAGTACCATTGGCTTACGCGTCCCTTCCAATAATATAGCAAGAGTGATTTTACAGGAATTGGGCCATCCTATTTTAAGTGCCAGTATGCCGGGCGAAATGGTAGAAGAATATACTGACCCCGAACTGATCTATGAAAACTTTAAAAACCTGGTTGATATTGTAGTGGATGGAGGCATAGGGGGAATGATACCCTCTACCGTGATCGATTGCACCAAGGATGAATATGAAGTGATAAGACAAGGTGCAGGCGAATGGTCAGAATAATTTTATTTCGTTGGGCAAAATATTAAAACTCTTTCTGTGATACTTGCATAAGCCAAATTCTTCAATGGCTTTTCGATGTTCGGCAGTACCGTAACCTTTATTTTTTTGCCAGTTATATTGAGGGAATTCTTTGTGCAGATTTTTCATCCAATCATCACGATAGGTTTTTGCCAAAATACTAGCTGCTGCAATGCTGGCATATGTAGCATCGCCTTTGATGATACATTGATGCTTTATTTTCTTGTACTGTGTGAAACGATTACCATCGATCAACAAAAATTGCGCCTTTATTTTTAACTGATCGATGGCCAGGTGCATGGCTTTGAAAGAGGCTTTTAAAATATTGATTTTATCTATTTCGGTGTGTGTGATCATTCCTACGCCAAAAGCAATTGCATTCTCTTTGATCACTTCTCTTAATTCATTACGCTGCTGTTCTTTTACCTGTTTACTATCATTCAATAGGGGATGATGAAAATCTTTTGGCAAAATAACGGCAGCTGCAAATACAGGCCCTGCATAACAACCGCGGCCGGCTTCATCACAGCCCGCTTCAGTGAACTCGGTTTGATAATATGCTTTTAATGATACCATTTGTTCAACAAATATCGTGATGCGAAAACAGATAAGTCATTCTTTTAGCAAAAAATATAAAACAGAATTGAGGAGCCAATACCTTTGCGACGGATATAAATAATAGAATATGACGAAAGAGCGTTCCACAAGAATAGTTGCCAAATGGATCTTTATAGGGGTAGCCATGCTTATCGTGCAGGTATTGCTGGGGGGCATTACGAGATTAACGGGATCGGGATTATCCATCACAGAGTGGAAGCCTATTTTGGGAACTGTACCCCCGTTAAATGAAATACAATGGCAACAGTCATTCGAACAATATCAACAAATAGCACAATATAAATACCTCAATCATCATTTTACGCTGGGTGATTTTAAATTTATCTTTTTCTGGGAATGGTTTCATCGTCTATGGGCGAGACTGATCAGTATTGTATTCCTGATACCATTTATTTATTTTATGGTAAAAAAGTATTTTAAGGAATGGATGATCATCCCATTGGTTATTTTGTTCTTACTCGGTGGAATGCAGGGTGCTATTGGATGGATCATGGTGAAAAGCGGATTGAATGATGAGAATCTGTATGTGAATCATATACGACTGGCGATACATTTTGTTTCAGCAATGCTGTTGATCTGTTACGCCCTGATATTCGGCTTAAAATTGATCATTCCGCAAAATGATTTTATTGTTGACTCGGGATTAAAAAAATACACAGCTACTATCATTGTTGTTGTTACTGTACAATTGTTCTACGGCGCTTTCATGGCCGGAATGAAAGGCGCTATTGCTGCACCCACCTGGCCGGACATCAATGGAATAATGGCTCCCACAGAAATGTTTAGCGGTAATCTCAGTAAAGATCTTTTTTTCAATATCATTAATATTCATTTCATACACCGCATATTAGCGTATATCATTTTTGTGCTGATCTTGATCTGGTGGTTTAAAGCAAAAAAGCAGAATACCGTTTCTTTCAACAAAGCAAAGCATTGGCCTTTAATATTTGTATTTGTTCAAATAGTACTTGGCATTTTTGCTTTGTTAAACAGTCCCAATATTGTGTTGGGGCATTTTGGGTTATTTGAATGGCTGGCACAATTGCATCAGTTAACAGGAATGCTATTATTACTTTCGTTAGTATCGGCTTTTTATTTACTGAAATCTAAGTAATGGGATGTTGCTATTCTTAAAGAAGTGGAACTGCTTGTGACGCTATCTTCTTGCAGAAGAAATTAAAGCCGGTATCATAAAAGTATTTCGAAAAGATAAGTTGTATACAAAACTAGGGTTGTAATAAATTAAATGCACTCTTTAAAACTTCGATCTTAAACTCTTCGGTTGTCTCTCTAGGTTCGCCGTCTATATGCAGGGGTGCATATTTTAAGTTTCTGATGGTAAGTGATGCTGTTTGAAAATAAAGAACACTTTTCTTACTCATATCGTCCACCAATTCACGTAATTTATTATTACCGCGTAATTGTTGTAGCAGTGCAAATGGTAATTTGGCTTTACTCATTTTCTGGATGATCACAATATCGAGCAAGCCATCATTCAGATTGGCTTTTGGGGCAATGGTCAAATTATTCCCGAATTGATTACTGTTGGCAATGCTGATGGCGAATGCATCAGTGAAAAATGAAAATTCATTCCACACTACCTCAAATTGAAAAGGATGTGCCTTAAAAAAATTAATTAAACTTTCCTGTGTGTAAGTAAATAGACCTCGAGTGCTTTTTGCAGCAAAATTATGCGCTACCTGTGCATCAAACCCTAATCCACTCAGCATGCAGGAATAATGTTCATTGATGTAAAATGCATCAACCGGTTTCGTATTACCCGCAAAAATGATAGCTAAGGCTGCCTCCGGTTTTTTGGGGATCTCGGCAGCAAAGGCTAATCCATTACCTGAACCAAATGGGATGATCCCGAATATTACAGGTAAATGTCTTAATGCATTGGTAACCTGATTGACAGTTCCATCGCCTCCAATGATCACTACATCTGTAAAATGTTCTGCGCTGATCTTTTCTTTTAAAAAATCGTAATCGCCTTGTGGATCTGTGGGTAATATTTCAAAAGGAATTTCTCTTGCAGTTGTTTCCCTTTCGATCAATTTTTTTATTCCTTCCTTCTTCGATGTGCCGGAGATAGGGTTGATCAGATAAATTATTTTTCTTTCCATCACTCAATACTTTCTTCTTCAAATATATTCTAAGAAATAGGTTTAATTACCACTTTAACAATGCACTTGCCCAGGTGAACCCGCTACCGAATGCTGCGAGACAAACCAGATCACCTTCTTTTATTTTCCCGTTTTGCCATGCTTCACATAGTGCGATCGGAACAGAAGCCGCAGTAGTGTTGCCGTAATATTGGATATTGTTATACACTTGATCGTCACGTAATTTTAACTTTTGCTGCACGAATTGTGCTATGCGCAAATTTGCCTGATGCGGTATTAGCATATTTAAATCTGATGGCTCATACCCGTTGGCATGTAATGCCTCAAGAATTACTTCCGGGAATTTTACAACAGCTTTCTTAAATACTGAAGGGCCGTCCATGAAAGGGTAGTTCTGTGCTTTATCAATCATCGCATGACTCATGAACATATCTGAAATTTCAGCATCATCAAAATCAGCATAATTCTTTGTACCCCAATGGTTGGCATGTGTGCCGGGATTATACATAGCCAGAATTTCAGCGCTTTCGCCATCACTATGTAAATGTGTACTCAAAATGCCACGATCCGTTTCTTCGGTAGGTTGTAAAATAACTGCTCCTGCACCATCACCAAAGATGACAGAAACATTTCTTCCTCTTGTTGAAAAATCCAGTCCGAAGGAGTGTTTCTCTGAACCTATAACCAGGATATTTTTATAAGTTCCGGTACGAATGAATTGATCTGCTACACTCAAAGCATAGACAAACCCACTGCATTGATTACGAACATCCAGTGCAGCGATCTCTTTCATTTTTAGTTCACGTTGAACCAATACTCCGCATCCGGGGAAATAATAATCGGGACATATTGTAGCAAATACGATAAAATCAACATCCTGTGCAGTGATGCCCGCTCTTTCTATTGCGATCTTTGCTGCTTCAATACCCATTGTTGCAGTTGTTTCTTCGGTTCTGTGGGCGTATCTTCTTTCCTTGATGCCTGTTCTTTCCTGGATCCATTCGTCACTGGTATCCATATATTTTAGCAGGTCATTATTTGTAAAAATATTCTCAGGTACATACATCCCTATACCTGCAATCTTGCTGCGGGGCATAACAATCGCTTTTAATGAAAAGTGAAGATAAGAGAATTTAATTTTGATGTGATAACTTAAAACAATTTTTAAAGCGGAATGATCATTTGGTGGTTTGTAATTGCATAACCGTTGTCAGAAATGAAGCAATCTCGTTTTGGGGACTTATAATATCATGTGAAAGAATTGGAGAGCCTAATACATGATCACCGGCGTTTGGTATCGCGACCATTTTCTTTTTATCATCCTTAGTTCCTAAATGGTCAAACATTTCTTTGATGGCAGACACTTTTACTACTTTATCCTGATTTTTTTCATCCTTATAATAGTATAAAACAAGGGTAGGTTGTTTTATTTTAACGAATGAATTTTCATTCATTGTGGTTTCTAGTAGTTCTTGAAGAGCAACGATTGCTTCTAATCTGTACTTGTCATTCCAGTATTGTTTATATGCCGCCGATGCATTGGGAATGGTATTAAATTCCGACTGTTTTACCAACCTTGCAATTTGTAATCCCCAGCGATTATTTAGTAACCATGCATTAGGATCGTTGATTGCAATATTGGGAGATAATAAAATAATTCCCGCAACATCAGAATAGGTTGCCGCTAATTGCAAGGCCTCTGTTGCACCTGTTGATGTACCCATCAATATTACTTTATTGCCTAATTGTTTTCCTATCGCATATGCTTGTTTTGAACTTTCCCATAATTTATCTGCTGTAAGGTTCATCAGCGCATCTGTTGTATCAATTCCATGTTCTGCCAGTCTGGATAAATATAAATTGCAACCGAATTGTTTGGCAATATTGCGGTGAACCGGATTGCCTTCTTCCTGTGAGGCACTGAAACCATGGAGATAAACAATAGAATATTCTGTTTTTTGTTTGAGCGAATCATTTGCCCAAACAATTCTTGCTTCATTATTATTTTTTAATTTATGTGCAGATTCTCTAGCTGAGATATATTGTTGCAGTGCAATGCCATTGA
>CAIMKO010000098.1 GCA_903841915.1 uncultured Chitinophagaceae bacterium
GTCACGTTGAGGCTCTCGAAACGCTTACGAAGCATAAACAATATCATCAGCTTTTCATTTACACAACGATTCTTCTAAACTTGCGATTGACGACTACCGATTGACGATCTCTTATTTCACGTCCAAACGACCCCTTCGGGGCAAAGCGCGCAACGAATCCAAAGCCCGCAACGATTCTTCTAAACGAGCTGTCACGTTGAGGCTCTCGAAACGCTTACGAAGCATAAACAATATCATCAGCTTTTCATTTACACAACGATTCTACTAAACTTGCGATTGACGACTACCGATTAACGATCTCTTATTTCACGCAACGTTCGCAACGAATACAAAGGCCGCAACGATTATTCTAAACGAGCTGTCACGTTGAGGCTCTCGAAACGCTTACGAAGCATAAACAATATCATCAGCTTTTCATTTACACAACGATTCTTCTAAACTTGCGATTCACGACTATCGATTAACGTTCCCTTATTTCACGTCCAAAGGGACTCCTTCGGAACAAAGCCCGCAACGATTCTTTCAAACTTGCGATTCCCGACTCTTCATCGCAAAAAAGACACACTTCAATGAATGATTACTACAAATCACCCAGATAAATTTCCGCGTCTATCATTCTACGAACATCTTTGGTAAATCAAAGGGATCAATATTTAATAAAAACCATTCAAATGATCAACAAATTCAAATTTATGATAGCAGCAGTTTTAGTAACTGCCGTATTGGCCATTGTTTCTCCCTACAGCAATATGGTTGGAAAACAATACAATAAAAACATGGACTTTTCTTGTTGCAAGAATAATCAGCTCATCATTCATCATTATTACCAGACTAAAGTATTCTTTGTAACGATCAATTACGGATATGAACTGGAACCCATTGGTAAACCATCTTCCGGTTGCAATATTTCCTGCGACTAAATTATATTAACGGGGTGGCGAATCCAAGTAAGAACAAAATACGCATAGCCTGCTTTGCTCATTATTGCAGGATAGCATATAGAAACATAGCGATCCTCCGATAGATCAAAACTTTAGAATCCAATATCCATGAAATTTCTATTATCAGACGACAATCCATTTCTCAGAGCTGCTATCAAAAAAGTGCTTTTCAGAAATTATCCCACTGCTTTTATAGAAGAAGTGAAAGCCGGCTCAGCATTGTTGGCAAATGCATGCAACAAAGAGTATCATTGGGATTTGATCATTTCTACCATTGGCAACACCGGTTTAGCAGCTATGGAAATAATCGAAGCTTTGCAAAAAACAAAACATATACCCATTTTGATCTTAAGTGCTGTAAAGCTGGAAGACTATGCAAATTTTGGATTCCTCGACCGTATATCGGGTTTTATCTTAACGGATAATTTTTCGGAGGTTTTGCCCAAAACCATCAACCGGATCCTGTCTCAGGGTGTCTATTCTATTGAACAGACAAAAATTGCCTGTTAAATGTTGTTTCCTCAATTCTTCTTTTTAGATCACTTCTCGTTGTGAATCCCCGATATCATTCACATTTTCTGTTTTCTTGAAAAGACGCATTGTTTGCGAGATGCTTTTTGCGTTCCTAACATTCAGATTCTTATTATTGAACCGTAGTGTCCTGCGCTAAGTCTCAGGAGAGTGGAAAGGACAGTAGTGATAAGTAGTAACCTGTTTTGGCGGAATTAAAATTTTTTATCCATTTAAAGCCTCAGAGAGGCGATATTTTGGTAAAAAACATATTTAATTACGGAAATAAAGCTCCTTAGGAGCGGCAGTATAAAATAAAATATCACCCCCTCTGGGGTTTGTAAGCTTTATTTGATCATATTTCTACCAAAATATCGCTCCTGCGGAGCTAAAAA
>CAIMKO010000099.1 GCA_903841915.1 uncultured Chitinophagaceae bacterium
ATGCCAAGCAGCTTACTAAGGATATAAGTTTGTAAGCCTCAATAAGATTATTTTATCGAATTCACACAGTCTTTATTTTGGTCACGCTCCTTACCTTTGCATCATGTCTTTTTTCAATAAATCCAGACCATTCCTAATTGCAGGTCCTTGCAGTGCCGAAACTAAAGAGCAGGTCATGGAGACTGCCTCAGCTTTAGCTCAACTCAACATCAATCTTTTTCGTGCCGGCGTTTGGAAACCTCGTACCCGTCCGGGACATTTTGAGGGTAATGGTATTCCCGCACTCGAATGGCTGAGTGAAGTACGTAAAACCTACAACCTGCCTGTTACTATAGAAATTGCAGAACCTGCCCATGTTGACGAGGCATTGAAACA
This sequence comes from uncultured Chitinophagaceae bacterium, assembly GCA_903841915.1. Lineage (GTDB taxonomy): Bacteria > Bacteroidota > Bacteroidia > Chitinophagales > Chitinophagaceae > CAIQDX01. Next base: position 376 of record CAIMKO010000099.1, read on the forward strand.
TAATATTGACGTGCTTTGGATAGGGGCAAGAACTACTGTTAACCCATTCCAGGTACAAAGTATTGCAGAGGCGTTAAAGGGGGTGAATATCCCGGTTATGGTCAAAAACCCCGTCAATCCTGATGTTGACTTGTGGTTGGGTGCAATAGAACGTTTCGAGAAATCGGGCATCACCGATATTGCCGCTATTCACAGGGGCTTTTCGGGCTATAGTTCTGCTTCCGGCTACAGAAACCAGCCCAACTGGCTTATACCTATAGAATTGAAAAGACGCAGACCTGAATTAACGCTAATCTGCGACCCAAGCCACATTACAGGCAAAAGGGAAAATGTGGCAGAGGTAGCACAAAAAGCCCTCGATATGCGTTTTGATGGATTAATGATAGAATGCCACCCCAATCCGGAAAACGCCTGGAGCGATGCTGCCCAGCAAGTCACACCCGCAGAATTAAAGCATATATTAGACAACCTCATTGTCAGGAAAGAGTTTACCAATGATATGGGTACGCTTGCCCGTCTCGAATATATGCGGCAACTCATGGATAGCCTTGATGCTGAAATCATTGACCTTATTGCCAAAAGAATGGAAATGAGCGAACAAATTGGTGCTATAAAAAAAGAATGCAATATGACAGTTTACCAACCGGGCAGATGGCGCGATATTGTTAACACTTGCAGCTTACGTGCAGCAAAGCATTCCCTGTCAGAAGAATTTATTGTGGACATCTACGAAAAAATCCACCACGAAAGTATTCGTATTCAGTTGTCAGTACTTGAGTGAGGCAGGTAATAAAATAAAAAAGTAAATTCGCACTTAAATCATATTTCATTGGCATTAAAACATCATCTTGACGACAAAGTCCGTTTCGACCAACAAGTAGATAATTCATCGTCTTACTTAGTACCCTTTCTTGAAAAAACTAAAAAAATAACCTCTGGCACCCGTGTACTCGAAGTAGGTACCGGAGAAGGTGGCGTTCTTTTGCCTTTTATCCAAAAAGGTTGCTCTTGTGTTGGGGTTGACCTTTCTGCACTTAGAATTGATATAGCCAATGATTTTCTGAAAGACGAAGTGGCAGCCAATAAAGTAAAGTTTATTTGCCAAAATATATACGAAGATTCCTTTTTCAGCCAGTATGGTGGCTATTTCGACATCATCATACTCAAGGATGTTATCGAACATGTTCCCGAACAAGAGAAATTTGTCCCTTATCTTAAAAAATTACTTAGAGCAGACGGACAAATCTTCTTTGGCTTCCCTCCTTGGTACATGCCCTTTGGTGGCCACCAGCAGGTTTGCCGCAAAAAATGGCTATCTGTGCTACCCTACTACCACGTCTTACCAAGGTTCCTATACAAAGCAATTTTGAAGATGGGTGGCGAAGATGATGTGGTAATTGGTGAATTAATGGAGATAAAAGATACCAGAATCACCATAGAACGTTTTGAAAGGATAGTAAAAAGAAGCGGACTCAAAGTTTTATACAAACACCACTACCTCATCAATCCTATATACAAATACAAATTCGGCTTAAATCCCCGCTTACAGTGGAAGCCCATTACTTGGCTTCCGTATCTTAGGGATTTCCTGACCACCTGTGTTTACTACACAGTTGGATAATAGGTAATTCATATTGTGCTATTTATTGTGTCAACTTTACTAATCATACATTTTCGCTAATTTCGCAACTAATAAAAACAACATAAAATGTCAGACCAACAATTATCGCCTGAACAACAACTTAATATAGAACTATCTGAAGAAATGGCAGATGGTACTTACGCAAACCTTGCTATCATTACCCATTCTTTTGCAGAATTTGTAATTGATTTTGTCAATGTAATGCCCAATGTGCCTAAAGCAAAAGTAAAATCAAGGATAGTAATGACGCCACAACATGCAAAGCGTGTAATGCGTGCATTGATAGACAATATAAAGCGTTTTGAATCCCAATACGGCAACATCAAAGATCAGGAAACACCAACAATGCCTTTTAATTTCGGCGCGCCACCGGCTCAGGCATAGGCGTAATATAGTACCCATGAACAATAAAATTCTTATACTCGATTTTGGTTCGCAATACACACAATTAATTGCCCGCAACATACGGGAGCTAAATGTTTATTGCGAAATACAACCCTGCACAAAGCCTGTGCAATATGATGATACCTTAAAAGGTATCATCCTGTCCGGTAGCCCCTTTTCTGTGAACGAGCCCAATGCCCCCATGCCAGATGTTGTAGCTATGGCTGACCGCTTGCCGGTATTAGGTGTATGTTATGGTGCCCAGCTTATAGCAAAGCTTTCAGGCGGAGAGGTTGGTAAATCCACTCATAGGGAATACGGCAGGGCGCATCTTCAGGATATTGCAGATGAACCATTGTTTGCTTCGGTATCTTCCGGCACACAGGTTTGGATGAGCCATAGCGATACCATAAAAAAACTCCCTGAAAACTTCAAACTGATTGC
>CAIMKO010000100.1 GCA_903841915.1 uncultured Chitinophagaceae bacterium
CTTTGTCAAGCCAAATTTTCAGGATTATCCCTAATTGATTTGCTCTTTTGACCAGCCTGTCATAAGCGGCGGCAAAGATGCGGCAAGTTTCCGATACAGTGTGCCAAAATTTCATTATATCGCCGAAACAATGATTTCATTTTGAGGCACAACCTTAATCTGCTACATTTGCTGCCTCAAATAAGTTCTTATTTAATGATCAGCAGAAGAAATATCCGTGTCAAAGTAATGCAGCTGTTGTATATCATCGAAACGGTTCATGATCAGCAGGCATTCAAGAACCCGGTCAATGAATTACAGAAGCAGATAGACCAAAGCAAAGCATTATTCGTTTATTTAATTTATTTCCTTACTGAAGTTGCCCGTTATGCGGAAACCGATTCTATTCATAGGGCTTCCAAAAATATCACCTCACACGACGATCTGAACGTAAATACCAAAATTGCAGGGAACCAGTTCTTATGGGAGATCATTGAATCCCCCTCTTTCAAAAAGGCATTAGAAACGGAAAAACCGCAGTTATTGATCGACAGAGACCTGTTGCGTAAAATATATAACGCATTGGTTGAAACTGATCAATATAAAACCTATGTGACAGAGGCTAGCAGAGAAAAGAAAAAAGAGAAGGAGATCCTGCAACTCATCTTTACGGATCTCATGTTGCCGAATGAATTGTTTGAATCTCATATTGAAGAACTATTTTCTAACTGGGATGATGACGGAGAAATGATGAGTCAGTTGGTACTCAACTTTTTGCAAAAGCCTGCCGCCTATAATCTGCAGGAGATCATCTCATCTGATAAATGGCTATTTGCAAAAACCTTATTGACCACAGTCATTGATAAGAAAGAATATACCCTGGAACTGATCAAACCCAAATTAAAGAACTGGGATGCAGACCGTATCGCATTGCTAGACATGGTCATCATCAATATGGGTATTTGCGAATTGCTGTATTTCGAGACCATTCCTACAAAAGTTACCATCAATGAATATATTGATCTGGCAAAGGATTACAGCACCGAACAGAGCGGACAATTCATCAATGGGATACTCGATAATATTCACAAAGAATTAATGTCGGAAGGAAAGATTCAAAAAATAGATTTTAAACAAAAGGCTCATTAGATTTGCAAAAAAATACAGCTATGAAATATCTTTTCATTTCAATGTTGGTCGCTGTTTCGCTATTCTCCTGCAAGAATAAAAGTGAAAGAGAAATAGAAGCCAATCAAAAAGTTGCAGCAGACAGCAGCAATTATACTTCTGTGAAATGGATCGATTCGATTGTGAAATTTGGAACGATCAATAAAGGGGATAAGATCGATATTAAATTTAGATGCAGAAATTCCGGCGACAAGCCTTTGGTTCTGGTAAATGTTAGACCCGGCTGTGGCTGTACCGTTGCTGATTATACCAAAGAACCTATTGCGCCGGGTGCAGAAGGATTAGTAACAGCTTCTTTCGACAGTAAAAAAGTGGGTACCAGTGGCGATGTAAGAAAAACAATTATTGTAAACACCAATACAAAAAACGGCACGGAACATTATCTTTATTTCGAAGGTTCTATCAATGGAGGCGGTACAAATGATAAAGTTGTGGAGCCGCATCCCATTCCCGAAACAAAAAAATAATTAAAAACTAAAAACAAAAACAAATGTTGCATTCAATCTTATTAATGGGTAACCCACAACAGCAAGGTGGTGGCGGAGGAACAGTTCAGTTATTGTTAATGGGTGGTATTATAGTAGTGTTCTGGTTCTTTATGATCCGCCCACAGGCAAAAAAAGCTAAAGAACAAAAGAAGTTCATTGATAATTTACAGAAAGGCGATAAGATCGTTACCATTGCAGGCATTCATGCAACAGTGAATAAAGTGAATGAAGACGGCACTTTACAGATCGAAGTAAATCCGGGTTCTTATCTCAAGATAGAAAAATCTGCTATTAGCCAGGATTGGTCTGCTGCCATTAATAAACCGGTAGTACCTGCAAAATAAAGCGAGGTAAAAACTAAAAAAAGAAAATCTAAAAACTAAATAGACCCGAGTGAATATTCTCTCGGGTCTTTCTTTTTAGTACCCGCCTTTAGTTTTTCTTTTTTAGTCTTTAGTTTTATACTTTTATTACTTGATTTGATTACATATAAATTATTATGTTAGATTAAATTCAGTTTTCTGAATTATAAACGATTTAGTTTTTCTTTTTTTAGTGTTTAGTTTTTAATAATCATTATGCTAAGAGTTGGATTAACAGGGGGCATTGGCAGTGGTAAAAGCACTGTGGCTGATATTTTCAGGGTATTGGGTATTCCAGTATTCGATGCCGATGCAGCTACCAGACAATTGATGGAAGCTGATGAATCATTGATCGCATCCATTACAAAAGAATTTGGTGAAGAAGCCTATTCTAACAAGAAACTCAACAGAAAATATTTGGCATCCATTGTATTTAATGATGTTTATAGATTAGAGAAATTAAATGCCATCACGCATCCTGCAGTGATCAACGCAGCGCAAGTATGGATGCAGCAACAAAAGACAGCATATGTGATCAAAGAAGCAGCTTTGATGTTTGAATCTGCCTCTGCTGCAGGAGTTGATCTGGTGGTTGGCGTATTTGCACCCCAACATATTCGCATCAAAAGAGTGATGGACAGAGATGCTGTTAGCCGTCAAGATGTTTTAGCAAGAATCGATAAACAAATCGATGAAGGAATTAAAATGAAGCTATGTGATCATATTTTGGTGAATGATGAGCAACAACTATTAATTCCGCAGGTATTGCATTTGCATGAAAAATTTATCGGTCAAGCAAATAAATAAGGCTATGAATGTTGAAAAGGTCAATCTATTTGATAAGTTCTCCAAATTTACAGATCATTTCTCTCCAAAGATAGTTGGTGAATTGAACGGACAGCAGGTAAAGCTCGTAAAATTCGCAGGTCCTTTTGTATGGCATCATCATGAATTGGAAGATGAATTATTTTATGTGGTGAAAGGGAAACTTAAAATGCAATTGCGTGAGAAGACGATTGAAGTTTATCCCGGAGAGTTTGTCATTATTCCGAAGGGGACTGAACATTGTCCTGATGCGGATGAAGAAGTTTGGGTCTTGCTTTTTGAACCTGCAAGTACTTTAAATACCGGCAATACAGAAAATGAATTCACTAAAAATCATTTACCAATCATATGATCGCACAAACACCCAAACCTCCTTACTATGCAGTGATCTTTACTTCTACAAGGACTGAGATCAATGAAGGATATGCCGGTATGGCTAAACGAATGGCAGAACTGGCTGCGCAGCAACCCGGTTATTTAGGTTATGAGTCTGCAAGAGACCAAATGGGTATCACTGTTTCTTACTGGTCAAGTTTAGAATCTATCAAAAATTGGAAAAAGGATACAGCGCATTTACTGGCACAGCAAAAAGGGAAAGAAGAATGGTATGCCCGCTATAAAACGAGAATATGTTTGGTGGAAAGAGATTATGAATTTGAAAAATGATGGACTACCTGTAATAAATACCCCTAAAAAACGTTTACGGTATATCTTCATATCAGCTGTAACCTAGAATCTTAATGCAAATTAAAAAAGGCACATATCTCTTATTGTTTTGTATCACCACGATTGTGTCCTGTGTAAAATATGCAGATAATCCTGATTCTGGCGCGGGGACCGGTGGAGGAACGGTATCAGACACAATTACCAGCATCAAATTCTTTAATGTAGTGGATCAGGGAAAGATCCGGGTTAAACTCAACGGATCCTTTGTTACAGATTCACTGGCGACCTATTTTCCTTCGGCATATATCACTGCCAAGGCTGACAGTAACAATATTCAACTCTATAAAGTAACCAGCCTTGATACTGTGTTACTCATTAATAATTTTTTATTGCAAAAGGGAAAAAAGTATTCAGGCTTCATTTATAAACAGGGGTATGACTGGAAAGTGTCTTTTGTGACGGATAATCTAACCGCTCCTGATTCGGGTTATGCCGGTATCAGGATTTTGGATTTCAGAACACAGGCCATCACCAATTATGTAAGTATCAGGCTATTTTCTTTAGGCTATTTTACTTACGGGGATGTTTCTCCTTATGTATACAGGCATTTTTTGGACTTTACTAGCTATGATTTTGTAACACAGTTTATTCCTGTCTATTCAAGACCGGATTATAATATTGTGGTGTATAATTCCAGCGCTAATCTTTCTTCCAGATCAGGGCTCAACTTGCAGTCAAAAAAATTGTATTCGATCATCTTAATGACTCCGGCATCCATCACCAGTGATACCACTGCCAATAAGTATCTGTTTTCCGACGTGCAACAGCATAATTAATGTAGATTCTGTAATAAAAGCGAAAAATGGCACTCAGACCTGCCTGCCGGTAGGCAAGTAACACGGATGATATAGATAATCGCCGATATTCTGACTATTTCATGCTGTATTGAATATACAAAACTTTTTTTCACAGAAGGGGCTTCAAAGGAATACGATCTACGCAGATATGTGCTGCAAAGCAGCATATCAAATCCGTTAGTATCCGTTTTATTTGTGTCATCAGTGTTCCATTTCTTTATACTTACTTTCTCCCAAACTCAGGTTAATTTGAATTGATTTCCACAACTCTCTCACAGTTCCAATTTCATTCGAAAGGCTTTTGCTTTTTAATTACATTTGCACGCATTTTAAAATATACATAATGAGCAATCAACTTTCTTCTCTTCTCGACAGGTTCAATGAACCCGAAACCCTTAAAATGGCGCAGCTTGGACGTGAGTTAACTGCCAAAGGCGTTGATGTAATTAATTTAAGTTTAGGGGAACCTGATTTTGATACACCTCAGCATATTAAAGATGCTGCGATAAAGGCTATAAATGATAACTGGAGTCATTATACTCCTGTGTCCGGATTTTTAGATGCCCGAGAAGCTGTTTGTACTAAACTAAAACGTGATAATGATTTAGAATACAAACCTACAAATATTATTTTATCAACCGGTGCTAAACAAAGTTTGGCTATGGCTATTTTGGCTATTGTTGATACGAATGAAGAAGTTATCATTCCAACGCCTTATTGGGTTACGTATTCAGAATTAGTAAAAATTGCAGGCGGTAAAGTAGTGAGTGTGAGAACAAGTGTAGAGAATGGTTTTAAAATTACTGCTGCAGAATTAACAGCTGCGATCACCCCAAAAACAAAAATGTTTTTGTTTTCATCTCCATGTAATCCATCGGGTGCAGTGTATAGCAAAGAAGAATTAGTTGCTTTGGCAGAAGTATTCAAACAGCATCCTGAAATTTATATCATCAGCGATGAAATATATGAATACATTAATTATGTTGGAAAGCATGAAAGTATCGCTCAATTTCCGGAATTAAAAGACAGAGTAATTTTAATTAATGGATTGAGTAAAGGTTTTGCTATGACCGGCTGGCGTTTGGGATATATTGCTGCTGATATTGCGATCGTAATAGCTGCGGATAAATTGCAAGGTCAATTTACAAGTGCCACCTGCTCTATTGCACAAAAAGCAGCAGTGGCAGCACTTACAGGCGATCTAACCCCGTCTATCGAAATGACTGCTGAGTTTACACGTCGCAAAAAGTTAACACTTGAATTAGTGAAACAAATTCCCGCATTAAAATGCTTTGAGCCGGAAGGCGCATTTTATGTTTTTCCTGATGTGAGTGCTTATTTTGGAAAATCTGATGGCGTAAATGATATCAAAAATGCGAATGATTTATGCATGTATCTATTGAATACGGCATTTGTATCAAGTGTGATGGGTGATGCATTCGGAGAACCAAATTGTATTCGCTTCTCGTATGCTACCAGTCAGGAAAATATTAAAAAAGCCTGGGCAAGAATTTCAGAAGCATTGGCTAAGCTGAAATAGATCTTAATAAAATATTAATCGATAAAAGCCTCTGATGTTTCAAATAATATCAGAGGTTTTTTATTTTAAAGAATTGGACTAATAAAATAAATAGATTCTCCGCAATTAGAAATTGACACACTTTACTTTTTTTAGTGCTTCGCTGGTATTTGTTAAAAATCCTTTTATAGATGCAGTAAATTCAAACCCGCCCCGATAATTGGAAACGACCACTAATTTGGAAATGTTTACATCATAGCTCATTCCGATGCTGTAATGCTGAAAATCCAATTTTAGGATCGGAATAAAAGAATCATTCCATCGTAAGAAGGAACCAAAGTATAGTGAATAAGAATTATTGTCGAAATATTTCTGAATGTCCATTCCATATAGAGCGCCAATCAATAATTGCCTGTTACCATTCTGCGCAAAATAATCTGCATAACCAATCAATTTTGATCTTTCGGTCAAGGGCAAATTGATACCAAAATTGAGCGTGTATTTTTCCGGAAGAACGTAAGTGGATGTTCCTGTTGTTGTTCTTATGACCGGATGGTTTAAATGCGATAAAGCTGCACCGAAATAAATATGTCCGGTTTCTGCAAAGTTGGTACTATATGCGATGCCGGTGGAAAGATCAAAATAGGAATAGCCCGTTGCTTTCAATGGTTGAGTTGATGTATTAGGGGTAACATTTCCATTTTGATATTGATCGCCAAAGATCGCAAGTGTTTGATCGAATTGGCTGCTGACAAGTCCTCCAATAAAAGCAACCGATAAATAAGAGTCCTGCTCAGTGTTCAACGATTTATGAAAACAAACTGCAGGTAATAGTTGCGTTCTTCTTAAACGAATATCACCGGCAGCATCAACTGTAACCTGCGTACCTAAGGTAAATACATCATTATTTTTTGAAGCGGGTAATTTATATTCAGCACTTAATGAAGTTGTTCTGAAGGGAACAGTAACGCTTTCCCACTGATCCCTAAATGCCATGGAAACACGCATATCACCGGTGAAGACGCCAGCCAATGCAGGATTACGCAATAATGGTTGCTCATAGAATTGCGAATAGGTGAGATCCTGAGCCTCAGCATTTCCTGCAAACAGGAACAACAAGAAAAAAATCAATATCGTATAGGTTCTCTTCATTCTATTTTATCACGCCTACATTTCCTTTGAATATTCCTGGATACCCTGCATCACATAATACTTCGCATACGTAGACAAAAACATCAGATGTAGCCGGTTTCCCTCTGACAGTTCCATCCCATGCACAGGAAGGATCTCCCGGTGCGAAATTGGTTCTTTCGAAAACCAATTCACCCCATCTGTTAAAGATCCTGAAACTCTTTATTATTTGAATCCCTGTCCCTTGCACCATTAATTTATCATTGATGCCATCACCATCAGGTGTAAAAGCATTCGGAACAAATAATTTGGAAGTTGGGCAAAATACTTTCAGACAAACAGTATCTGATGCAATACAATTATAAACATTGGATGCATTGCATACAATGCAAATATCTTTTTTCACAACAAGTGTAGGGGCATCACAATTGCTGCAGGAAAGATCAGCACTTCCTGACCAACTCCAACCGGTTATATCCGATCCGCTGAAACGAGGATTGAACTGATACAAAGAACCTGATTGTACAACAGTATCCAAGCCTATATTGATCGCTGTTTTTTTACCTACCGCGATCTTTATCTCTGCTGTATCAGTAAAACAATTGTTGTTGTCCTTTCCTATCACATGATAGGTGATATCTTGCAATGGTCTAGTGGTTGTTGATGCGGTTGTTGTGCTGCTTAAATAGTCCGGTGGATACCATTGATAGTTTTGAGCTCCGCTGGCAGATAAAGCAATGGTAGAACCAATGCAAATAGAGTCAGGAGGGGAAGCTTTGAGAACAAAGGGTTGTATTACTTGTATATTGGTTGTTTTAATATCCGAACAACCATATTGACTATATCCAATTACCTGATAGGAGGTACTAGATGTTGGTGTAACTGTTTTTACAGCACAGCTATTGCAAATGATATTATTGTTTGCATCTTTCCAGATATAATTATTATTTCCGGAAACTGATAATCTAACCGAATCGCCACGACAAATACTTGTGGGTCCGCTGATGGCGAATGAAGGAGTGGGGTGTATTGTGATTTGCTGATAGGTTGAATCATAACATCTGTTCACTGTCCCAACAATTAATTTAATTTCATAATTGCCATCTGTGTAATACATTATTTTGACAGTACTGTCCTTTGATGTTACCCCATTGCCAAAATTCCAGAAACGATATGCGATCGAATCTTTCGATGCGATTGTTGAATTGAAATTTATTAAAACCTGTTTGCATGCATCAGCAATGGCGTCTATATTGGCAACCGGATATTGATAAATCAAAACAGAATAATCTGCTTTTACACTGTCAGTGCAGCCAATGCTATTTCTAATTACCAAGCTGGTAGAGTTCTTTCCTGCTATCGTAAAATCTTTACCCATGTTTTGTTGATGTGAGCTATCAGTGCTATTGGTTACCCATGTCCAGAAACTAATACCAAAATTTGATTGACTTGAATCTTTAAAATTATAAGTGGTCTTTCCGCAATTGTAGACAGACGATATAGTAAAATCAGCTTTTAATTCTTCCACTTTAACTGTATCCTTTTGTATGATCGGCAAACTGCATCCCAGGTTATTTTTTAATAGGGCAGTTGCATAATAAATACCTCCCTTTGTATAAATATGGTTGGTATTATTGGATGATGTTGTAGCCGAATTTCCATCACCAAAATTCCATGTGATCGAATCAGTGTTGTTGGTAATTGCTTTAAAGTTCACCTGATTAGCTATACAATTTATTGCGTTATTTGTTATAAGCGAACCTGAGACTGTATTTACGAAGATGTTTACTGTATCAGAAATAGAGCTGCAAATACTGTTAGAACTTACCCATGCAAAAACATATTTCCCGTTAATGATATTTTTTACAATAGCATTTTGTGAATGGATATCAGAGAATGCAATATTATTTGGTCCGGCAATTTGTTGCCATGTTCCAATGCCGTTTGAAATAATATTACCGTTCAATTGAATACTGTCAAGTTTGCAAATGACCCTATCAGGTCCTGCATTTGGAACAGTTGAAAAAGGATACACTGTAGCAAAAGCAGAATCAGTTACACTGCTGCAACTGTTAGGGCTGATGGCGGTGATACTGTATTTTACAACTGAAACAGTATTTGCGCTATTGATCAATTTGTCGTTGATGGAATTAATACTAACGGGAATGCTAATCGTGGAATTATTCGAAAGGGTTCCACTGATGACAGTTGAAGTCCATTTATAAACAGTTCCGGCTAATGAACTGTTTAGTGTAATATTCGTGTTGTTGCCTGTGCAAATCGTATCGTTCTTCGGGAAGATGCTGAATTTTGAAGCAGCATTCACCAAAATATTTTTATTGACTGTTGTTGTACATCCAAAAGAATTGGATACAGCATAATATGCAGTAAATATTCCTGAAGAAATAAAATTCACTGATCCTGTTGAATCAATCGTTGCAATCGAATTATCACTGCTGCTCCATTTGCCATCGATCGATGCATTGCTCAGTATTAATTTATCATTCGAACAAACTGTTGTACTGCCGATGATTGTCGCAACTGCGGGAACAGGATGTATATAAATATTTTTAGTGACTGAAGATGAGCAGCCGGAAGAATTTGTAAAAGAATAGCTGATGACCGCATTACCCACTGCAATGCCATTCACCAAGCCGTTGTTATTAATTGTTGCAATAGAACCATTGTTACTGCTCCATGTCCCGCCAGTTGTGGAATTGCTTAATTGTAAAGTCTGACTAAAACAAATTGTTGAGTCACCTGAAATACTATTTAGCGTGACTGAGTTAACTATAATTATTTTAGAAGCAGAAGCGGGACTACTGCAACCGCTACTGATGGTATAAATGATAGTAGAAGTTCCCGCTGCAATAGCTGTAACAAGACCTGTCGAATGATCAACTGTAGCTACTGCTGCATTACTGGAAGACCATGTTCCACCTGCATCACCGGTACTTGCATATGCTGTTGCTGCAGCAATACAGAGGGGGCTAGCGCCACTTACAGAACCAGCATTGGCATTAGGATTTACTGTAATAATTTTAGAAGCGGATAAATTAGCACCGCAGCCTGTTACGGTATACGAAATAGTAGAAGTTCCTGCTGCAATAGCAGTAACAAGTCCTGTTGCCGGGTTGACAGTAGCAACAGCAGGATTACTGGAAGACCATATTCCACCTGCATCAGCATTGCTTGCATAGGCTGTTGCAGCACTGATACATAAAGGGCTTGCACCACTTACAGTACCTGCATTTGCATTAGGACTTACCATAATTATTTTAGAAGCAGAAGCTGGACTACTGCAACCACTACTGATGGTATAAGTGATGGTAGAAGTTCCCGCTGCAATAGCTGTAACAAGACCTGTCGAAGGATCAACTGTAGCTACTGCTGTATTACTTGAAGACCATGTTCCACCTGCATCAGCATTGCTTGCATAGGTTGTTGTGGCAGCAATACAGAGGGGACTGGCGCCACTAATTA
>CAIMKO010000101.1 GCA_903841915.1 uncultured Chitinophagaceae bacterium
AGAATAAGTACTTAACTCGAATTCAATACTTTGCGTATCACCGATATGAATGAATAATTGTTTAAAGATGCCCATCTGCGAATTGGGATGCACAGGCACCAGGAGCCCGCTCTGCAGCATGATCTGGTTCAATCCTATCGTCTTCATCGTAACGGTCTTACCCCCTGCATTTGGACCGCTGATGATCAGTATCCTGTTCTTATCATCCAGTGTTAAAGTAACAGGGATCGTTTTTTTGCCACTGGTCTTATTATAGAGAAACAGCAGGGGATGATAAGCGTCGATGAGATGAAAAGTGGCTTTATCGGAAAGATTGGGCATTTGCCCATTCATGTCAATTGCGAGTTTTGCTTTGCCGTTAATGAAATCAAACTCACCCACGATTTCCAAATATGTTTTCAGCAAGCTGGCATACACACTTAATTTGGCCGTGAGTTCTTTCAATATTCTTTGTACTTCTCTACGTTCATCATTTTCCAGCGAGAATATCTCATTGTTTAATTCAATGGTCTCTTCGGGTTCAATGAACGCTGTTTTACGGGTATCACTTTCTCCATGCAAGATCCCTTTTACCTGTCTTTTATGTTCGGTAAAAACAGCCACTACTCTCCTGCCGCTACTAAAGCTTTCATCAATATCAGCAGAGAATCCAGCTTTGGCCAAACGCGATAATACTTTATCGAACATCCGCCGCAATTCATTCCTTCTTTTATAAAGATTTTGCCTGATACGCTGCAGGTCTGCACTGGCATTATCTTTCACAACACCTTGTTCGTCCAGTATATCATCAATCAATTCAATGATCGTTTTTTCGTAGTAGGCATTTTCGATCACTTTTGAGAGTGCAGTATAGGCAACCCTTCTTTCATAATCGAACCATCGAAAGATATTGCTGATATTTTCTACGAGCTTCCGGATCTGCAGGAATTGTTCGCCGGCTAATGTTGCACCCGAAATACCGATCAGCTTTATTTCCTTGCTGATATTCAGTATAAAATCATTGGGAAAATATTGGGATTGCTGCAGCAATAATTTGTACTCGTGGGATTGCTGCATCTCTAGTTCGATGTAGGATCTTTGTGTATGAATACGAAGCTCTGCCGCTTTTTCTTTGGCATATTCTGTTTTGCAGTGTTCTCTCAACAATGCCTTCACTTTATCAAATTCCAATTGTACTGCTGCCGATTCGGGGTATAAACGCATAAAGCTGTATCTGCTGATTTTAGTTGGACAAAGTTAAGGCGGGATGATTTGTTATGCGGGAATGATTCGCGAAAACGATCATTCTTTCTCTTTACTGAAGAGCACAATAAACCCATAAATGAAAAAGGCCAATTGCACTGTGATCAAGGCTGACCACATGATATTGGCAGCATAAGAAATACTCTGCCATTTGTCGTACATCGGTGGCGGTAATGTTAAATGGTGCCATTGATCAAGTATCAACGGAGCTGAACTGTATACAAAAGGAAATGCCAAAATAATTCCAAGTGTTAAAACAATATGCACTATTGCTACCACTTCATTACCCTTATTCCGCATACGCAATGCATAATGCATGATATAGGGAAACAATAAAATGACAATCCAGTAAAAAGTAGCTTCAAAATGTGAGATCAGAAAATGGCTGCCGAATATGAGAACATCACAATATTTTTCAGGAAGGAAGATGGCAAAAATATAGCCAGCTACCGCAGGTACCAGCCATAATAGATTCTCGATACGCAAAAACAGTTTTTTCCGCATTTTCAGTTGTTACAATTGCCAAAGAAAACATCATTTCAGAGGGATCAGATCATTATGAAAGCGAATTTAATTAAATATTATCTTTTAATCAAATAAACATACTATCAATTGTTAAAGAATTACCGGCTTGTAAGGAATAAGCTCTTTTAAAGTCTTTATTCATGATGCAACTAAAAAGGTTTTGAATTGTTTAATTGAAACAAACATTTTTTCTTTGACTATTGTCCATAATTAGACCATAAATTTGAATGACATGCAAAAAATATTCTTTAGCATCCTATTGGCAGTTACCACGATGGTTTCCTGTGCCCAACCTCAAAAAAATACAAATAATATGAGTAATACACCCATTCCTACAGGAATAAAAACAGAAACAGCAACATTTGGTGAAGGATGTTTTTGGTGTACCGAAGCATTTTTCCAGCGCTTAGAAGGCGTGCTGCAAGTGAAAAGCGGTTACGGAGGCGGTTTTGTAAAGAATCCCACTTATGAGCAGGTTTGTGATAAGAACACAGGCCATGCTGAACTGGCACAGATCGTTTTTGACCCAACCAAAGTTACTTATGAAGAGTTGCTGGAAGTGTTTTGGAAAACGCATGATCCTACTACTATGAATCAGCAGGGAAATGATGTAGGTCCCCAATACAGAAGTGTGATCTTTTATCATAGCAAAGAACAAAAAGAGAAAGCCGAAAAATATAAAGCAGCTTTAGATAAAAGCGGTGCATGGGATAAGCCCATTGTG
>CAIMKO010000102.1 GCA_903841915.1 uncultured Chitinophagaceae bacterium
CCCGATGATACGCAAGCTAGAGAAACAAAAGAGTTCTATTCTATCTTAGAAATGTGCAAGAATAAATTACAGGAATTACAGGAATCTGTTTTTGTTATGAAATTCATGGAAGGGCTTGAATCCGACGAGATCTGTAAGGTTTTGAACATAACAGCGTCCAACTACTGGGTTTTAATACATCGTGCAAAATTGCAATTACGCAGTTGCTTAGAAAAGAACTGGATCAACCCTTAATACGAAAGTGAAGAATTTTATCATCATATCATGCAAAAAGGCTACTTATCTGATCTCGAAAAAAGAAGAGCGTGCATTGTCTTTATCGGAAGCTATAAAATTACAAATACACTTATTTATTTGTCGTTTTTGCCGTTTATTTGAGCTTCAAAGCAAACTGATTTGCAGCAATGCCCATTATGGTCACGAGCATCATCCTGCCGTTCTTTCTGATGCATCAAAAGAAAAAATTATACAGGTCCTGAAAGGGGATCCGGAATAATCCTTTTCGACTAATGAAAATTTAATTTTGCAGCAACTACAGGCGGTTCTACCTTTGCAGCCGTTCTTACATAGAACCGCTATTGTAAACAAAACAAATTTATATGGATTCGGGTCCGAGTAAAATCATCATAAACAGTCTTCCTTACTAACCCTTCTGCAATTTTAAGCATTCAGTTAGCAAGGAGAACCATTACTGAAAAGCTTAAAAATGCAATAATGAATCATTTCAATATATTTTCTTTTACTTCAACCGCTTCTTTTGTTGTGATAACAAAGCGTTATCGTTTATTTTCTTCCGCTAAAATAAAGCCTCCGGTCGTCAGATATTCATTCTAAAAATGATAATCAAAACTTAATCAAATAAATTGATTGGTTTCGATTGCAAAAAGAATATTCACTCAAAATTATCAGGAGGACAAGATGATCTCAGGTGTAAAAGAAAAAATACTGGCGCGAATCCCATTTAATAATGGAAATAATATTATTTCTGTTGATGCCGCCGCAGCAGCAAAATTAAAAAATGTAGCTGCTGCCAATAAGGCTCTCTTTTTTGAAATTTTAGAGTCTGCAGAAACAGGCTTAAACAATGAACAGGTTGAAGAAAGATTAGAAAAATTCGGCACCAATGAAGTTGTACACGAAAAAGCGCCAGCGTGGTATATTCAGTTTATTCAGGCATTTATTACTCCATTTAATGCTGTATTGGTTTTAATTGCAGCTACTTCGTTTATCATTGATGTTGTACTAACAGCACCAGCCGATCGTGATTATAAAACAGTGATCGTGGTTGGTGTGATGATCTTACTTAGCTCTGTGATCCGTTTCTGGCAAGAGTTTCGAAGCAATGTAGCTGCAGAGAAATTAAAAAGCATGGTGAAAACCACTGCTACCGTTTTAAGAAAAGAGGAAGGTAAAATTGAAATTGATATTAAAGAGATAGTTCCCGGAGATATTATCTTTCTTTCTGCAGGAGATATGATCCCTGCGGATTGCCGCATCATTCAATCAAAAGATCTTTTCTTAAATCAATCTACACTGACAGGCGAAGCGTTGCCTGTTGAAAAAAGGGAATTTGTTATTTCAGACACTCAGAATAAAAGTCCGCTTGAATTAGAAAATATTTGTTTCATGGGAACGAATGTGGAAAGCGGGCAAGCTCTGGCTATTGCAGTTACAACGGGTAACCATACTTATTTCGGTTCCATCAGTAAATCTATTTCAGGAAAAAGAGCTGAAACAAGTTTTGATAAGGGTGTGAATAGTGTTAGTTGGCTGCTGATACGTTTTATGCTTGTAATGGTGCCATTGGTCTTTTTGATCAATGGTTTTACAAAAGGGGATTGGGTGGAAGCGTTGTTATTTGCAATTGCGGTTGCGGTTGGATTAACTCCTGAAATGCTGCCAATGATTGTAACCGCCAATCTTGCAAAAGGCGCCGTAAC
>CAIMKO010000103.1 GCA_903841915.1 uncultured Chitinophagaceae bacterium
AGTATTGCAGGCAATGGGCAGCACAGATAAAGACTTGATCGACGAATATCATAAAACATGGCTGAAGCGGCTTGAAAAGTCGAATTTCAATGAGTCTGCATTGAACAATAAAGAACTGCATGTTCCGGCAGTTTCCATTCGACAGGATTTTGATCACGTTTCCAAAAAAGACGAAATAGAAATCCATTTTTCGTTGTATGATAGTCTTTATAAAATAGACCGGTATAATATTTTTGTAAATGATGTTCCCCTGAATGGGATCAATGGCAGAAAAATAAGTGCGCCAACTAATCATGTCAACGATTCTCAAAAAATAATATTGAGTGAAGGTGAAAATAAAATAGAGATCAACTGTACGAACGAAAAAGTTGCAGAGAGTAGAAAGGAAGTGATCTATATTAATTATAAACCCGATCAGCCAATAATATCAAAAACTTATTTTATCGGCATTGGCATTAATGAATACAGTCAATATTCTTCATTCAAAAATTTAGCATATTGTGTAAAAGATATACGCGATCTCACTGCTGCATTTAAAGAAAAATATAGAGACGAATTGGTTGTGGATACATTGATGGATTATAATGCTTCTAAAGAAAATATACTTGCATTTCGACAAAAACTATTACATACAAATGTAGAAGACAGAGTGATCATCAGTTTTAGCGGACATGGAATAACGGATATTAACGATCATGACAGGTTTTATTTCGTTACCGGCAAAACGGATATAAGAAATCCATCAATAAATGGGGTTTCTTATGAAGAATTGGAAGAACTGCTGGACAGTATCCCTGCACGAAAAAAATTAATGTTGCTGGATGCCTGTCATAGCGGTGAATCGGATGAAGATCAGATCACAAAAGTTCAAAATGTCAATACAGGTACAAAAAAAGGAAATGATGGTTATAATACAACAAATGAAAGCAGTGTACAGATCATGGAAGTGAATATGAAGGGACCTGCACATGCATCATCTACCGATATATTCAAATTAATGAAAGAAGCTTTTGTTGATATTAGGCGCAATAATGGTGCGTATGTGATTTCTGCAGCACAGAGCAATGAAACAGCTGAAGAGAATAAGAATATCAGCAATGGCATATTTACACATTGTTTACTGTCACAGATAAAAAGCACTTCCTCATTAAAAATAAATGAACTGAGTATTAATATCAATAAATGTGTGAGTGAATCAACAAACGGTGTTCAAAATACTGCGAACAGGCAGGAATTGGCAGAGTTCAATTGGCAGATCTGGTAAACTGTTATTATATAAAGAATTTACGATTGATAAATTGCTTATTTTGTTTCTTTTTAAAGATTTGAATCTCATGCGGGTTATAAAATTTATATCAATACTGACTGTGTTTTTTGTACAATTTACTTATGCACAGAATAGAGAATTGGATAGCCTGCAAAATGTATATCATGGTTGTAAGACTGATGAAGAAAGAATTAAAACCCTACTCACTATTTCTGATGTCAATAATAACGATCATTTTACAGATGCTGCGATCCGCTCAGC
>CAIMKO010000104.1 GCA_903841915.1 uncultured Chitinophagaceae bacterium
ACGGTAACGTTCCCGTCCACTTCCAATACCACCAGATCAGCTTCAGCAATACTATTTACACAATGTTCTCTTACTGCCATTTCTATTTCCTCAATGGTCATGGTAGAATCTTTTAAACCCTTTTCCTGGATCTTACCACCCACGACGATCACTATCTTTTCGCCTTGAACCAATTTGTTGAATTTATCAGAACCGCGAAGAAAGATCTTGAAAATATAATTCGTGATGAATAAGCCTAAAGCTGCTGCAATACCACCGGGAACTGAAGTATCTGTGCCGACCATGGCATTCTGAACACTATTACTGATCAGTAAAATGAATACGAGGTCGATCACCGAAAGCTGTGATAATTCTTTCTTGCCGAATATCCGGATCGCAATGATGATAAAAATATAAATGGTGACAGATTTCCCTGCAATGATCAAATAAGTAAGTAGATTTTCCATTGGTGTTCTTTTATTTAATTTTTATAGGGTTATATTGTTATTTGCAGTTGGAAGGTATCACTTCTTCAATAGATTTTTTAATATCGAAATAGATCGCCTTTTTATTTTCATTGATGATGCTCTTTGTGAAAATGATACAGGCATAGCCCCTGCAATTATCGATCCATGGCCAGGTGCCAAACAGTCCGGGACTTGAAACAACAATAGTTTTGCCAGTTTCATCTGCTTCCTGGATCCATTCGCCTAATCCATATTGAAAACCTTCTGCAGTTTTAGGTGTGTATTTAATGTCAATACCGGCCGTTTGTGATCGCTGCATTTCGACAATTGATTTTTCACTTAATATTCTTTTGCCATTGTATATCCCTTTATTCAGGATCATCGATAAAAAGTTGATATAATCTATTGCTGCAGAAACAGCCCCTCCTGATGGGTTCACCGCTTTTTCGTTAAAGAAGGAAGTGTTTCGCATGGCCAGGGGGCGAACGATCCTTTCATTCATTAACTGATCGAAACTCTTTTTAGAGATCACTTCCAGAACCCTTGCGGCTATATTCAATCCTGTTCCCCCATAAAAGAACCCCGTGCCGGGATTAAAATCAATTTCTTTTTTGGATGCAAAATCATTCACTTCTTCTTCCAGATTGGCAAACTTTTTATGCTCCATGATTGAAAGCAAACTAACATGCTCCTGATAAATACCCGTTTGGTGACTTAAACAATTTCTGATCGTAATAAAGCTCTTGCCGTATTTTGAAAAAATGGGAAGGTAGGTGCTTACCTTATCATCCAATGACAATTTACCTTCATCTACAAATGTCATCACTAAGGCAGCGGTTAACCATTTACTGCAACTGGCGATCGGTTCAGGGCTATTGGCTTTAAAGTCTTCGGTTTCTTTCTTATAAACGATCTTTCCGTCCTTATAGATCAACATCACCGTATTCTTACCCAACTCTTTTTTTGCCTCTGTAAATTTCTTATCTACGTTGCTGAAATCGTATTGGCTGAATAAAGTCAGACATAACAGCATAAAACTCCCAACCAGACTGAATTTGCGGCAGAAACGATTCGATTTTAATGACATATTTACCTGATTGTTTAATTGGATTGTGGTTTGTGAAATTAAAAGAAAAGTTTTTGGTTGCAAACGACAACTCATCAATTTAACTTTTGTTATACTACTGACTTCAAGTTTCTGAACTTTGTTGAAGAAGGATTAGAGTCAAATGTCAAAAGGCAGAAGTTGGGAGTCAAAACAGAAACAAAATCAATAAACAAGTAAACTATTTATATGAATCTGAACAATTATACCATCAAAGCCCAGGAGATCATTCAGGCGGCACAACAACTGGCTTTCAATAATGGTAATCCCAATATTGAGACAAACCATTTACTAAAAGCTTTATTGGCCGATGAAGACAGTCCTGTTGAATATTTATTAAAGAAGAATAACGTGAACGTTGCTTTTGCCGAATCTAAAGTCGATGAAAGTATTAAACGTTTGCCAAAAGCGAGTGGAACAGAACCGGCAAGTACTGTTAGTCGCGACTTGAACAGCGCCTTCTTAAAAGCCAATGCATCACTGAAACAATTCGGTGATGAATTTGTAAGTACCGAACATTTAATGTTGGGTTTACTGCAGGTAAATGATGATGCAGGTAAACTATTGAAAGATGCAGGCTTAACAGAAAAAGGGTTGGTGGCCGCGATCAAAGAATTAAGAAAAGGTTCGACCATTAATTCTCAAACAGAATCACAGCAATATAATTCCCTACAGAAGTATGGAAAGAACCTGAATGAAATGGCACGCAATGGAAAACTGGATCCGGTGATCGGACGTGATGAAGAGATCAGAAGAACACTGCATATCTTAACGCGTCGTTCTAAAAATAATCCGATCCTTGTTGGTGAACCGGGCGTTGGTAAAACAGCGATAGCCGAAGGCTTGGCCATGCGAATTGTAAATGGCGACGTTCCGGAGAACTTGAAGTCAAAGATCATTTATGCATTGGATATGGGGCAATTGATCGCCGGCGCAAAATATAAAGGAGAATTTGAAGAAAGATTAAAAGCCGTGGTAAAAGAAGTAGCAGAAAGCGATGGAGAGATCATTTTATTCATTGACGAGATACACACATTGATCGGGGCAGGTGGCGGTGAAGGAGCCATGGATGCAGCGAATATTCTAAAACCGGCGTTGGCCCGTGGTGAATTAAGAGCCATAGGTGCAACAACATTAAATGAGTATCAGAAATATTTTGAAAAAGATAAAGCATTGGAACGTCGTTTTCAAAAAGTATTGGTGGATGAGCCAAGTGTGGAAGATGCCGTTTCGATCCTGCGTGGTATAAAAGACAAATACGAAACGCACCATCATGTGCGTATTAAAGATGAAGCCATTATTGCTGCGGTTGAATTATCACATCGATATATCACAGATCGTTTCTTACCAGATAAGGCAATTGACCTGATCGATGAAAGTGCAGCTAAACTTCGGTTAGAAATGAATTCAATGCCCGAAGAACTGGATAAATTAGAAAGAAGTATCCGTCAGCTAGAAATTGAACGTGAAGCCATCAAACGCGAGAATGATGCAGCAAAAATGAAAGAACTGGCACAAAATATTTCTTTATTGACTGTTGAACGTGATACATTAAAAGCAAAATGGAAACAAGAAAAAGAAATTGTTGAGAGAATTCAAACGGCAAAAGCAAATATTGATCAATTTAAATCAGAAGCCGAACGTGCTGAACGTGATGGCGATTTTGGTAAGGTTGCTGAAATACGGTATGGTAAAATAAAAGAACAGGAAAAAATTATTGATAGCAGTTCATTACAATTAGATGCCATCAGCGAAAAACGTTTGCTGAAAGAAGAAGTTGATGCAGAAGATATTGCACAGGCCATTGCAAAATCAACGGGTATTCCATTAACAAAGATGCTGCAGAGTGAAAGAGAAAAATTACTGAATCTGGAAGATGAATTGCATAAGAAAGTTGTAGGACAAGATGAAGCGATCACTGCTGTTGCGGATGCGATTCGCAGAAGCAGAGCCGGTTTGCAGGATCCGAAGAAACCAATAGGATCATTTATTTTTCTGGGAACTACAGGTGTTGGTAAAACAGAGCTGGCAAAAGCGCTGGCCGATTATCTGTTCGATGATGAGAATATGATGACGCGTATCGACATGAGCGAATATCAGGAAAAACATACTGTATCAAGATTAGTGGGAGCACCTCCGGGTTATGTTGGCTATGAAGAAGGGGGGCAATTAACAGAAGCTGTTCGCCGTAAGCCTTATAGTGTTGTATTGCTGGATGAAATTGAAAAAGCACATCCAGATGTTTTTAACGTGTTGTTGCAAGTACTGGATGATGGAAGATTAACTGATAATAAAGGCAGAATGGTAAATTTCAAAAATACCATCATCATCATGACCAGCAATATGGGTAGTCAGATCATTCAGGATGCATTTGAAAAGGTAACGGAAAAAAATAAAGAAGCGGTTGTTGAGAAAACAAAAATAGAAGTGATGAATTTGCTGAAACAAACCATTCGCCCTGAATTTTTGAACAGGATCGATGAAGTGATCATGTTCCAACCCCTGATGAAGAAAGAGATCAAAGGAATCATCAAAATTCAATTGAACGGATTGAAGGAATTGATCGCTAAGAATGGAATTCAATTGGAATTTACAGATTATGCTTTGGAATATCTTGCTGAGAATGGCTACGATCCTCAGTTTGGGGCAAGGCCTTTAAAGCGTTTGATACAAAGAGAAATCGTTAATCAGTTGAGTAAGAAAATACTGGCCGGGGATATTGATAAGACCAAACCTGTATTA
>CAIMKO010000105.1 GCA_903841915.1 uncultured Chitinophagaceae bacterium
ATCGCTCAATATCTTTCTCACCTGTTGTGCTTTGGTAAAATAGGCATCATAATAACCGGCGCTTAAAACAAACGTGCCCAATAAAATTCTACGCTGCACTTCCTTACCAAAACCTTCGCTCCTGCTTTTTTTATATAATTCGGTAAGATCATCTCCCTTTTCCAATAAAGCTCTGTGTCCATATTTCACACCGTCAAACCTTGATAAGTTACTGGATGCTTCTGCTGTGGTAAGAATATAATAAGTGGGTACAATATAATTCAGCAGTTCAAAATTTACGGGCTCAACAATATGCCCCTCCTTCTTTAAAGTTTGAATATGCGATTGAATGGTAGCTGCCATTTCCTTATCCAATCCCGGATGTTCTAAAGCCTGTTTGAAATAAGCGATGCGATACTTCTTTTTCTCTTTGCTTAATGCTGCCGCGTAAGAAGGAACATTTTGTTCGGAAGCGGTACTGTCAAAATCATCGTCACCTGCAATGACCTCCAATACCAATGCGGCATCATCAACCGAATTTGCAAATATGCCGATCTGATCAAATGAAGAAGCATAAGCGATCAAACCATAACGGGAGATCCTTCCATAAGTTGGTTTAACGCCAACCACGCCGCAAAAATCTGCAGGCTGACGAACAGAGCCACCCGTATCACTTCCCAAGCTGATCATACTCAATCCCGCCTGAACACTCACTGCCGAACCGCCTGAAGATCCTCCCGGTACCCGGCTTTCATCCACCGCATTTCTTACCACCCCAAATGCCGAATTCTCACTGCTACTTCCCATGGCAAATTCATCGCAATTATTCCTTCCAATGATGATGGCATCTTCTGCTAATAATTTTTCTACCGCAGTGGCATTATAAATGGAAGTAAAGTTTTGAAGAATATGTGAAGAAGCAGATACTTTGTGATCTTTAAAACAGATCACATCCTTTAGAGAGATCACCACTCCGTGAAGCTTACCGATCTTTTTTCCAGCAGTTCTATCTGCATCGAGTTGGGTAGCCCGTTTCTTTGCTTCATCAGCATATACTTCCAAAAATGCATTGAGTTGATCCCTCTCCCCGATCCTTGACAAATAATGGTCAACAGCGATCGCACAGCCGGAAGGGTTCGCTGCTAAGAATGTATGATAATCTGTTATTGAATTGAATGAAAACAAATGCTGATTTTTAATACTGTTTTTTAACTCCATTCTTCCGTTTCTTCTACGTTTCTTTTCTTTTCTACACGCATACATAGAAAAATACTGATCTCATATAAAAATATCAATGGAATGCTGCAAATAACGGTACTCAACATATCCGGCGGTGTAATGATAGAAACAACGATTACAATCACCAGAATAGAATGCCTTCTGTATTTGCGCAAAAATGCTGAACTCACTACACCAATCTTTGCCAGAAAATAAAGTACCAGGGGAAGCTGAAAGGCAATGCCCGAACCCAGCATCAAAGGAACCATCGTGTTAAAATAACTGGCAATGGTCCAAAAATTTTCTATACTCTCGTCTATCGAAAAATTAGCAAAGAAGTTAATGGTATAGGGTGCTACAATAAAGTAACCAAAGCAAACACCGATAAAGAAAAGCAACGATACCCAGAAGATCACTCCTCTGGTCCCTTTTAATTCATTTGTTTTCAATGCCGGCTTAACAAATTTCCAGAATTGCCAAAAAACATAAGGGAAGGCAAGTATGAACCCACCGATCAAAACAACATTGAGAAAAACATTAAACTGCCCGGCTACTGCATTGCTTTGCATGCGAACATGAATGGTGGTCAAACAAAGATCATTACCCATTCCCAGCCACTGACCTAATTTACATAGATACTTATAGGTGACGAAATCAGAATGAATGGGCCCCATCAGAATATTCCGGATGATGAATTTATTGTAGATACCCACAATGATCGCACCGATAACAATGGCCACTACAGACCTGAATAAATGTTTACGAAGTTCATCTATATGATCAAAGAAGGACATTTCCGCCTTAGGTTCAGGATTCCATATATTTGAGAAGAAGCTCATGCAAAGACTGCGCTGTTTGAAATTATATTAAACAAAACAAAACCTCGCAAAAATAAATTGCGAGGTTTAAAATACTTAAATAAACATTCTAATTATTTTAATCATTCTTAGTAGAAGAAGGCTCATCATTAACATGTCCTTCAATCTCCTTTTTTACATTGTCTTTAGCGTCTTTAAATTCTCTGATCCCCTTTCCCAAACCACGCATTAATTCGGGTATTTTCTTTCCACCAAACATCAATAACACTATCAACAAAATAAGAATGAGGTGCTGCGGTGCAAATAAGTCTCCCATAAAATATAATTTAGTAAAGCAAGGTAAACGAAAAATAGGAATTACTAAAAAGAATACCGTTAAACAAAGCCAAAGCTAGCAGTAACCAAGAAACAGATTAAAATCTCTTTTCCTTGATCCTGGCACTCTTTCCACTTCTTTCACGGAGATAGTACAATTTAGCGCGACGCACTTTACCTACTTTGTTCAATAAAACGCTATCCACATTAGGAGAAAAGAAAGGAAACAAACGCTCCACTCCAACGCCGTCAGATATTTTACGAACTGTGAAAGATGCGGTAGCCCCGGTACCCTGAATCTTTACCACGTCACCGCGGAAACTCTGGATACGTTCTTTACCACCTTCTACAATTTTATAGTTTACAGTGACATTATCACCTGCTTTAAACTTAGGGTAATCTTTTTTACCGGTTAACTGGTCGTGTACAAACTTAACTGCTGCGCTCATAACTTTGATTTTTGCGGACGGCAAAGGTAATAGAAAAATTCAAATTTCAAATTTCAAATTCAGGTTTATTTATCTGGCCACGTTTACAGCCCTCTTTTCCCTGATCACGGTCACTTTGATCTGCCCCGGATAGGTCATTTCGGTCTGTATTTTCTGGGCGATCTCAAAGCTCAGTTTATCACTGTCAATATCAGTCACCTTATCGGCTTCCACAATTACACGCAACTCACGTCCCGCTTGAATTGCATAGGCTTTTTCTACCCCCTGATAATTCAGGGCCAAATTTTCCAGATCCTTGATCCTTTGCAGGTATTGCTGCATGATCTCCCTTCGTGCACCCGGTCTGGCACCACTGATGGCATCGCAGGCCTGAATGATCGGAGAAATCACATATTGCATCTCCATTTCGTCATGGTGCGCACCAATGGCATTTACTACGGCAGGATTTTCTCCGTATTTTTCTGCCAGTTTAGCCCCCAGTAAAGCATGGCTCAATTCTGTTTCTTCATCAGGAACCTTGCCTATATCATGTAATAACCCTGCTCTCTTAGCCAGTTTAGGGTTCATACCCAATTCACTTGCCATGATACCGCAGAGATTGGCTGTTTCGCGGCTATGCATCAATAGGTTTTGTCCGTAAGAAGAACGGAATCGCATTTTACCAACTATTCTCACCAATTCTTTATGTAAACCATGAATACCCAGTTCCATCACTGTTCTTTCACCAATTTCCATGATCTGCTCTTCCAATTGCTTGCGGGTCTTTTCTACCACTTCCTCAATACGGGCCGGATGGATACGTCCATCAGCTACAAGTCTTTGCAGACTCAACCGGGCAATTTCCCTACGCAAAGGATCGAATGAAGAAAGGATGATCGCTTCCGGTGTATCATCCACGATCAGATCAACACCTGTCGCAGCTTCAATGGCACGAATATTTCTTCCTTCACGGCCAATGATCTGGCCCTTGATCTCATCTGTTTCCAGATTAAATACGGTGACTGTATTTTCAATGGTTTGCTCTGCAGCAGTACGCTGAATTGATTGGATAACTATTTTACGGGCTTCTTTATTGGCCTTCAGTTTTGCATCTTCGATGATCTCCTGCTGAATAGAGAGCGCCTGTGTCTGGGCTTCATGTTTCAAGCTTTCGATCAATTGAGACTTGGCTTCTTCTGCACTCAGATTAGAGATCTTTTCCAGTCTTCTGATATGCTCTTCCTGATGCTTTTCAAGTTCTGTACGTTTCAGATTCACGATCTCTATCTGACGGTTCAGGGCTTCTTTGATAGTCTCATTTTCTTTGAGTTGCTTATCAAGTCCGATTTCCTTTTGGTTGATAGTGATCTCTTTCTGTTTAGCACGGCTTTCCGAATCGCTGATCTTGCGGTTGCGTTCGAGCACTTCTTTATCATGCTCGGCCTTCAGCTGCACAAATTTTTCTTTTGCTTCGAGTTGTTTTTCCTTTTTGATCGTTTCGGCTCTCAGCTCAGCTTCTTTCAGGATATTCTGTGCCTGCAACTCTGCATCTTCAATCTGCTTTTTTGTGTTTTTAGCAAAAATGAATCTACCCGCTGCAACACCTGCAATTAGTGCTACTACACCAATTATAATAGATAAAACCTGTGGGTCCATGTTGTTGGAATGTTTTAAAATAGTTCAGAATCATGATATTTCTATCGCTCCCCATTCTTTTTCTTTAAATGAGACGTAATGTGCGAAGATAAATAAATATACAAAGTGAAAGGGAGAGAGCAGGAATTTATTATCAGAATAACTGTTAAAGTGGATCAGGAATGATCAGACAGCATTTTATCCAACAATGTTTCCAGCGAAGCCAGCTTTGCTGTGGTTTCCTGCTGCTGTATGATATCGGATGTGGACTTGGTCTGCTCTGTAGCAAACCACAACAAGACCATTGAAACGTAATCCTGTGTATCCTTTCCGGCAAACTTATTTTTAAACTCTAATACTTTCTCATTGATCAGTTTAACGGTCTTGCGAACCATCTCCTCATCTTTCGGTTCTACTTTCAGCCGATAAGACCTGTCTGCTATCACAACATTGATGGGTATCAGTTCTTCCATATTATTCAGCATTCAGTAAGGATAAACATTTTTCGATCTCTTTCAGATACGTATCAATTCGCTTTTCCATCAGTTTTTTATCCGCTTCTCCCCAACTGCTCATGCCCACATGCACGGCGTCTAATTTTTGCTGAAGGGATTGGATCTGTTCTGATTTTGTGATGCTTGCCGATCTTTGCTTTTCCATCTCTTTCTTTAACTGACCGTTCTCTTTTTGTACAAGCCGGTATTGTTTCAGCAATTGCTGAAGCTTATCTTGAATGTTCTTTAGCTGAATATCTACCGGATGATTCATATGATCCAATCAGAATAAATTGTATGTATAAACCTGTTGAACAAATCAATTACTTTCTTATTTCTGCACCCAACTCTTTCTGAAAAACCTCGATCAGTTTATTGACCATACTGTCAGTTTCCTTATCGGTCAATGTTTTTTCCTCATCTAAAAAAGTAAAGTTCACTGCCATTGATTTTTTATCGGCACCCAATTTATCACTTTCAAAAACATCAAATAAACGAACCGATTGCAGCTTTGATAATTTGGTTTTCTTCACTGCAGTTTCTAAAGCTTCATAAGTCGTTGATCTGTTTACGATCAATGCCAGATCTCTCTGAACTGCAGGGAACTTAGGCACTTCCTTATAAACGATCTTTTGTTTTTCAATTATTTTATACAGATCAACATAATTGATGTCGATAAAATAAACGGCCTGTTTAATATCAAAATCAGTCAGCTGCTTTTTACTTACCTCCACTAATCTCCCCAATTGTTTTTTCCCGTTTAAAAAAGCAATGCTTAACTCGCTTGAATCTTCTTTAACGAATGTGATATCATTCAATCCGCTTAAACTGAAGATACCGCTAACAATTCCTTTTGCCTTATAGAAATCCTGCTGCTTACTCTTTTCACGCCAGCTTTCTTCATGATCCTGTCCCGTGATATATAATGAAAGATGTTCTTCTTCTTTATAGTCCCCAACCGCTTTGCTGCTATAGGTCTTTCCGAACTCGAAAAACTGAAGATTATTATTTCTGCGATTGTTGTTATAGGCAATGATCTCCAATCCTGTTTCGAGCATTGATGGACGCAGCACGTCTAATTCGGCACTCAGATTATTGATCATCTTAACAGCAGTCTGCATCACTTCTTCATTGAAATATTTACTGTTGGTGATACTGTTGGTGAATATTTCATTGAACCCTAATCCAACTAAATAATTACTGATCTTTTCTTTCAAAGTCTCTTTTAATCCTGCTACTTCTACCGAAGGTGAAATGGTAATAGAAGAAGGAATATCAATATTATCTAAGCCGTCGATACGCAGGATCTCTTCTACGATATCTGCCGGTAATGTGATATCGGGTTTGCTGTAAGGAACAGATACCCATAATTCATCCATGCCTTCTTTCGCAATCTCAAAACCCAATGCGGTCAATATTCTGTTAACGGCATCCTGATGATAATTCTTGCCGCTCAGTTTTTTTAAATAATGGTATTTGATACCCACCTGTGTTTTCTCTTTCGGTTTTGGATACACATCGATCACATCACTTGATATTTCTCCGCCGGCAATTTCTTTGATCAATAAAGCAGCACGTTTTAAGACATTTACGCTGTTTGATATGTCGACTCCTTTTTCAAATCTGGTGGCTGCATCTGTTCTCAATCCATGATGCACTGAGGTCTTGCGAATGGTCACTGCATCAAAACAGGCAGACTCTAAAAATATATTTTTAGTGGTTTCTTTTACGCCGCTTTTCGCTCCCCCGAATACTCCGCCAATACACATGGGCTCGCTTTTTCCGTTACAGATCATCAGATCCGTTGCGCTCAATTTCCTTTCTTTCTCATCCAGTGTGATGAAAGATGTTCCTTCGGGAAGGTTTTTAATGATCACATGCTGACCTGCGATCTCATCTGCATCAAATGCATGTAAAGGCTGACCTGTCTCATGCAAGATATAATTCGTGATATCCACGATATTCTTGATGGAACGTAAACCGATCGCAGTTAGTTTGTCTTTCAACCATTGTGGTGAAGGGGCAATGGTCACGCCACTGATACTGACACCGCTGTAACGCGGACAAGCTTCTTCATTCTCGATCGTTACTTTGAACTGCAGAGAATTACTGTCTGATTTGAAAGAATTATTAAAAGGAGATTTTATCCTTGTCTCTTTTTTGTTGTGGTGTGTTAAATACGCACAAACATCTTTGGCCACACCCAGATGACTCATGGCATCCATTCTGTTGGGTGTTAAGCCGATCTCATAGATCCAGTCGCTATATGGTTTAAAATAGTTCAAAGCTGCTGTACCTACTTCAACAGTTTCGGGTAAAATGATAATTCCGGCATGACTTGATCCAATACCGATCTCGTCTTCTGCACAGATCATCCCAAAACTTTCGATACTGCGTATCTTGGCCACTTTCATGGTGATGGGTTCACCCCCAGCAGGATAAATAGTGGTACCCACGGTTGCCACTACTACTTTTTGTCCTTTTGCCACATTGGGAGCACCACAAACAATTTGCAAAGGCTCTTTCTCCCCCACATTCACCTTGGTCACTTTTAATTTATCTGCATTGGGATGGGCTTCGCATTCCAGCACTTCTCCTATTACCAATCCCTCCAGTCCGCCCTTGATGCTTTCGTATTTTTCCAGGCTTTCCACTTCCAGCCCTATTGAAGTAAGGATCTTCGATAAGCGCTCCGGTTCAATCGATTCCGGCAGGCCTGCCTGTCCGGTAGGCAGGTATTCACTTAACCAATTATAACTGATCGTCATTGTTGCTTGCTCTTGTTGTGCTGCAAATATAACTGATGCGGACGAGAGGAGAATATTATGGGTTCGGGAATCTATTTCTTCTTGCCCTTACTCACCAATTGATAGCTGTCATCAATAAACCGACAGATCTGTTTGTTGGAGATAGTGCCATCCACAATAATGGTGTTCCAGTGCTTTTTATTCATGTGATAACCGGGCAAAACAGCGGTGGGATATTCTTCGCGTAATTCGATCGCCAGATCGGGATCACATTTTACATTGAATTGTAAGGGCTGAGCATCCAGTGATGCCAACAGAAATACCTTGCTGTTAATTTTAAACACCAAAGTATCCGGACCGAAAGGCAATGTTTCTTCTGAATCCGGTTTCGCCAAACAATATTCCCGTAAAGCTTCAATATTCATGACTTTAAGGTCGGGAAAAAATATTACATATTAAAATGTAAAAAGGACAAGCATTGCTTTGGCAAATACTTGTCCTTTTATACACTACAAGATCAATTCAATGTAATAATGAAATCCTCTATCGGCGTACGTACTTTTTTCATGTTCACAAGCCAATCATTCGCTGCATCTCTATACCCTAAAGGCAACAATGTTACACTGCGTAATCCCCTTTCTTTTAAATTCAGTAATTTATCTAAAGCAGCAGCATTAAACCCTTCCATCGGGGTAGCATCCACTTTTTGTTCCGCTGCTGCAATAATTGCCGCAGCAAAAGAAATGTAGGATTGTTTAGCAGCATGGGTAAAATTTTCTTCTGCAGATCTTACCAAATAATTTTTCAGCAGCATATTTCTGTAATCATTGGTAGCGCTATCCGGCAAACTGCGCTCTTTATTATTTCTTTCAAATACGCCATTGATACGCTCTTCTGTATAATTATCCCAGGCAGCAAAAACCAGCAAATGCGAAGCATCCGTTATCTGACTTTGCCCAAAAGCTATCGGCTTTACTTTTTCCAATAATTCTTTATTGGTGATCACTATAATTTCAAAAGGCTGTAAACCTGAGGAAGACGGTGCCAACCAGGCGGCTTTTAAAATATAATCTACTTTTTCTTGCGGAACGGGCTGACCGTTCATCTTCTTGGTAGCATATCTCCACTGAAGATCATTAATTAGACTCATGGTACTTATATTTTTTTTACATTTATTGCTGTAAAATTAAGTCCTATTTACTATACTTTTGTTACCGATATACTAAAGTATACCAACTTATTAATAATAACGATATGCCTGCAAACAATAAAGAGCATCATGCCTGTACCAAATCGCTCTCGGCGGTAAGAGATGCATTGGATGTAGTGAGCAGCAAATGGAAACTGCAGATCATCATTGCCATTTGGGCAGGAAACAAAAGATTTAAAGATATTCAACGACAAATAGG
>CAIMKO010000106.1 GCA_903841915.1 uncultured Chitinophagaceae bacterium
TGACGGTAAAAATGTGATCGCAGCCCACTGCCAAAATCGTATCGGTGGCGGATATGTCGATTTTGGCATCTATCAGGATAGTGAACAAACAGCTGTCTTTGGAAAGGCAGCGATACAAAAATTTGTGGCATTGTCAGCAACACAGACCCATTACAGTTTTTCTTGCGGGCCGATAGATCTTAAACTTACCTTTTTATCGCCGCTCCTACCCAAGAATCCGGATATCCTTTCACGTCCTGTGAATTATATAGGTTATGATACTCAGGCCACCGACGGCAAAAAACACGATGTACAAATCTATTTTGAAGCTACTCCTGAATGGGCTGTAGATCATATTTCCCAGGAAGTTTCAATGGAGCGGGGAAAAACAGAAGGCCTGATCTATTTCAAAACCGGGACAACAGAACAGCCCATTTTAGCTAAGCAAGGTGATGACTTGCGTATCGACTGGGGCTATTTTTACCTGTGCGGGAACGCCGCTCCCCAAATAAGCGCTGCAATGGGAAGCTACAACGCAATTAAGCAGGATTTTGTGGCAGATGGTAAACTTAAGGTCGGAGTTGAATCTAAACAGGTAGCCCACATGACAGAGGTTATGCCAGTGATGGCATTGGTGGAGCAACTTGGGAAAGTAGATGGCAAATC
The DNA here is from genome assembly GCA_903841915.1 of uncultured Chitinophagaceae bacterium. Lineage (GTDB taxonomy): Bacteria > Bacteroidota > Bacteroidia > Chitinophagales > Chitinophagaceae > CAIQDX01. Next base: position 646 of record CAIMKO010000106.1, read on the forward strand.
CGTATCCGGGAAAATAATGATTGGATATGATGATTTATTTGGCATTCAGTATTTTGGCGAAAACCGGCAGGCATGGTGGAAAAAAGAGGGTAAAGTAACAATGGATGACGCTTTGAAAGCTGCATCTGCCGAATTTGAACAATTACGTGACAGCTGTTCCCAATTTGACAATGAACTTTGGAATGATGCCGTAAAAGCAGGGGGCGAAAACTATGCGGAATTGTGTGTTCTGGCTTTCCGTCAATCCATAGCCGCGCATAAATTATTGAAAGACAAGGAGGGAAACACACTCTTCCTGTCAAAGGAAAACTTCAGCAACGGATCAATCGGAACAGTCGATGTTACCTATCCTTCGGCGCCACTGTTTTTATTTTATAATCCCGATCTTCTCAAAGGGATGCTCACCCCGATCTTCTATTTCTCGGAGAGCGGAAAATGGACTAAACCATTTGCAGCACATGATGTAGGGACGTATCCCCGTGCCAACGGTCAAACTTATGACGGTGATATGCCGGTGGAAGAGAGCGGGAATATGCTCATTCTCACCACAGCCATCGCACAGGCAGAGGGGAACGCCTTGTATGCTGAAAAACATTGGAAGACATTAACAACATGGGCTGACTACTTGCTTAAAAACGGTCTCAATCCGGAGAACCAATTGTGCACTGACGATTTTGCAGGTCACTTTGCCCACAATACAAATCTTTCGATCAAAGCAATAATGGGAATCGCAGGTTACGGTAAACTTGCCGGGATGCTGGGGAAAAAAGAAATCGCCGAAAAATATCAGCAACAAGCCAAACAGATGGCAGCCAAATGGGTCGAAATGGCAAATGATGGGGATCACTTTAAGCTGACTTTTGACAAGCCCGGAACCTGGAGCCAGAAATATAACCTGGTTTGGGACAAATTACTGAAATTAAATATTTTTCCTAAAGAGGTGGCCGAAAAAGAGATTGCCTGGTATCTGAAAAAACAAAATACCTATGGATTGCCTTTGGACAACCGCCGCACCTATACAAAATCAGATTGGATCATTTGGACAGCTACACTGGCAGAGGATTTAACCACGTTTCAGAAATTCATTGATCCGGAACATAAATTTGTGAATGAAACACCAAACAGGGTGCCAATGACCGACTGGTATGAAACTCCTGATGCCAGCCAGGTTGGATTTCAGGCAAGATCAGTGGTCGGCGGATATTTCATTAAGATACTGGAACAAAAAAACAA
>CAIMKO010000107.1 GCA_903841915.1 uncultured Chitinophagaceae bacterium
CCCATCATGTAAAAAATATTTCTTCATAAAAATGTTTGTTTGGATTTATTTGTATAAATGTAAGAAACTCTTTTTCATATAGAAACTAATTTTCAAATAAATGTAAATGCTATTTTAAAATGATCATTTTAATAACAACCAAAGTTGATAGGCGACTTCATGAATGCTTAATAGAAGCATAAATGTTGAGCATCAAAAAATCATTTCTAATAATTTCCTCCCATCCCTTACATTTGCAGCCGGCAGGTCTTACACGACCAGCTCCTGCTGAACCTCCCCAGGGTAGGAATACAGCAAGGATAGGCGGTTGTAGCGGTGCGATGTGAGTAGCCTGCCGGTTTTTTTTATTTAATAGGGAAGATGGAATATTGTAGATTAAAAGCTATTGTATGAATTCCTCCGAATTACAAGGCCGTTTAAAATCTCTGGCTTATCGTATTATTCCCCTTTGCGAATCTCTGGCAAATAAGAAAATCTGTAAAATCATTGAAGATCAATTACTACGCTCTTCTTTTTCTGCGGCAGCGAATTATCGGGCTGCATGTAAAGGGCAAAGTTTGAAAGCATTTACTGCAAAGTTGAGTATTGCTTTTGAAGAAATGGATGAAACACTATTTTGGCTCGAAGCAATCCTTGAATTAAAATTGGTAAAAGAAGAAAAAATGAAACTTTTAATACAGGAAGCAGATGAATTGTGTAAGATATTAGCTTCTGCAAGAAAGACTTCACAGGAAAAAATTAAAAATGGTTCTGCTAAATCATAAATATTCAATCTTAAATATTACTTCAATATGAAATTTTTTATCGACACGGCCAATCTTGCTCAAATTAAAGAAGCCAACGATTTGGGAATCTTAGATGGTGTTACTACTAACCCATCCTTGATGGCAAAAGAAGGTATCAAGGGAACAGAAGCTGTGATGCAGCATTATAAGACCATTTGCGAAATGGTGAATGGTGATATCAGTGCAGAAGTTATTTCAACCGATTTTGCCGGTATTGTAGAAGAAGGCAAAAAACTCGCAGCAATACATAAAAACATAGTTGTAAAAGTTCCGATGATCAAAGAGGGCATTAAAGCCATCAAATGGTTTACGGATAATGGCATCAAAACAAATTGTACGCTGATCTTTTCTGCAGGACAAGCTATACTCGCCGCAAAAGCCGGTGCTACTTATGTTTCCCCATTCATTGGAAGAATTGACGACAGCGGTTGGGATGGTGTTGAATTGATCGCACAGATCGCAAATATTTATTCTATTCAGGGATTTAAAACAGAGATACTGGCAGCATCTATCCGTAATGCTTTGCATATTGTAAAATGTGCTGAAGCAGGAGCTGATGTTTGTACCTGTCCATTGGATTCTATATTAGGATTATTAAAACATCCTTTAACAGATATTGGGCTCGCTAAATTTTTAGAAGATGCAAAGAAGTTTGCATAAAACGATACTAAAAAAGCCATTCAAATTTTGAATGGCTTTTTTGTTCAATTATGGCTGAAATGTTTCTGATATTTATTTTTGTGCCATACACTCCAAGACACTATTCTTCTTCTCTTATTTATCACTTTGTTTACGTTTATCAGTAATTGTGCGATCAACTTTTGTAAATTGTGTTACACCATAAATTTGATTGATAATAAAACATGCGGCATTTAACCTTTCCGATTCGGTTTTGTTATTCCAATAGTTAACGTGGTCATCAGCTTCCTCCAAAGTCATCGCTTTAAAGGCTGTTTTGTCTAATCTGTAATTATTGTCTTCCATAAATAAGAATCAAAAATAATTATCAAATTTACAAATCGATCACTTTTTTCAGCCGGTGACTTTCAAAAGCTTTCTCAATAATATTTACAACTGCAATACTTTCCTCTGCTTTTACTGCTAAAGGTTTTCCATTTACGACGGACTGATACAGGGCTTCAAAATAACCCATATAATCTCCTGTTTCTGTAGGCACTTGCTCACGAATTATCTTTCCATCTATTTCTGTATGCAGTAAACCCTGCTGGCTTTCGGGTTCAATACCCCAATTGGCAACGGTTGGTTTTATTCCTTTCAGCAGATCATCTTCCTGCACATCCGCTCTGTTTTTTAAGAATGCCCCTTTCTTGCCATACAAAATATATCCGGGCAATGGTTCACGAATAAAGAATCCGCTCTTTAATCTTACACGCAGATCTTTATAGAATAATAATAGTTCAACATAATCATCCGTCAGAGATCCTTCTCTTGTAATAGCAATATCTGCAAACAGGGAATCGGGTTTTCCGAATAACTGCAATGCCTGATCAATTAAATGCGAACCAAGATCATAAACAATTCCGGTGCCAACTTCTCCCGTCTCTTTGTGTTTTTTATAACTGAAAGCGGGAGTGTACCTATCGTATCTTATTTCTGCTTCAACAATATCACCTAAGCATCCGCTGTCCAGAATTCTTTTTACGGTTTTATAATCGCTATTCCATCTTCTGTTCTGATAAGGGCAAAGTAATTTTCCTTGCTGTTCAGCAATCCTTTTTAATTCTTCTCCTTCTGAAACTCTTACCGTTAAAGGTTTTTCAACAACGATATGTTTGCCCGCCATCAATGCTTTTTTTGCATAGTCGAAATGGGTGATGTTGGGACTGTTTACGATAACGAGATCAATATCATCAGCCAACAATTCTTCCAGTGATGCATAAGATTTTGTATAAGGATAATCAGCCTGAATGTTTTTATGGGTTCTTTCCCATGCACCTGTTAACTCAAAACCGGGATGCGCATGAATGAATGGTGCATGAAATACTTTGCCACTCATGCCATAAGAGACAAGCGCTGTTTTAATTTTTTGCATAACAGAATAAATTAGTGGTGCTGATTAATCAAGAAAGTTACTCAAAAATACGAAAAGCAAATTCTGTTAAAATATTTTACCTTTCATAAAACATTGAAACATGAAATTATTCATGATCTTAATTGGGTGTAAACCTGATGGTCGCCATACTGAACAACACGATATTTTTTTCGGTATTGCGAATGACTTGAAAGAATTGGTCCCTGAGATGAATATTTTCTGGCCCGAAACAAAGGGTAGGTTTCATCTGGATGGATGGAGAACGGTTACACAGGTTGATGGTCATGATGTGCATGTGATCGCAAAAGATGAATCATTCGCCTATGAACAAACACATAAATTATTTTTCATCAATCTGGGAGGCTATAAAAAAGATGAGTTTGACGAATTTCATTATAAATTGATCATTGCAGCCCCTGATAAAACCGCGGCCATTCAGCAAGCGAAGGAAACGGCATTTTTCAAGCATACGCATTTTGAAGGGGCCAATTCACATATTGATGACAAGTATGGCGTGGATGTGGATGATCTGTACGAAATAGAAGATATTTTACCTTTGCACATTAAAGAACAATTCTGCATTGTTTTATCGCCTGCCGATTCAATTGTAAAAGATGAATTGCATTTGGGTTATTTTAAGTTGGATAAATTGTAGCAGGGAAGTCTCAAATAAACGGTGGTTTTATGCGACAATAAATTAATCCACTATTTCTTTTGCTTTAAATATTTTACCTAAAGTAACATTATTGTCAATTTTGTCAAGGTGCCAAGAGTTTTCTTGGCGAATAAAGTAATACAAATCAATAAATGCTTTTTGGCTCTTAGATTTGTTTACATAGATCTGTTGTGTTTTATCAGAAATCGTATAGTCAACAAGCCTTCCTTTAATATAAACAGTAAAGGTGTCACTATTTTTTTCCAAATGATCTTCTAAACCAATAATATCTATTTTTTTGATTTCTATATCTTCAAGTGGTCAATATCAATCAACGGTCGATTATGGTGTAGGTTATTTATATTATTCTTATGATTTTGGTAA
>CAIMKO010000108.1 GCA_903841915.1 uncultured Chitinophagaceae bacterium
ATACCTCTAATTCTTACTTGTTGGTTTGCACCGGGCTGTCCGCTGAATGTTACAGACTGAACACCTGCAGCTTTACCCTGAAGAATCTGATCAACAGAAGACAGTGGCCTGTTGGCAACCGCAGCTCCGCTGATCTTTGCAACTGAGGCAGTGGCTTCTGATTTCTTTTGTGTACCATAACCAACTACCACAACTTCTTCCAGATTTTGAGTAGTGGTTTGAAGCACTGTATTAATTACAGTTTTGCTTCCTATTGAAATTTCTTGTGCAGAAAAATTCAGTGATGCGATCACTAAAGTTTTTGCAGTAGCCGGAACATTCAATGAAAAAGTTCCGTCACTTTCAGAAGTTGTACCGATCGTGGTACCCTTCACTAAAATAGATGCATTGGGTATTCCTGCACCCTTATCATCTGTAACCTTACCTTTTATGGTATGGCTTTGTGCAAAAATCTGACCGAAAGTCAGGCTTAAGCACACGAATAGAAACAGTAGTTTTCTCATAATCTCAGTGTTTTGTTTTAAAAGAGGTCTAAAGTAGTTAACAAATCGTTAACTACAAGAATTAATGACATGAAATTGTTGCTAAAAGCTGCAATTTTTTTACGAAAAGGGATAAGCGGTTTTGCGGATAAATACAATAATTTAATAATCCTTTCGAAATTATCAAGGTCAACCAGCATATTTCAAACTAAATTATTTCACTTTATCTCGCTTAGATGTGCTGATAATCAATACAGGAAGTAATATTAAATTTGTTAATGTTCCAACAACCAATGTTAAGGAAGTAAGCCAACCCAATGCATTGATCCCCCCAAAACTGCTGAAACAAAAAATGACAAATCCCGCAATTAATACCAGAGAAGTATAAATAATGCTGATACCGGTATGCCTGATGGTTTGAACTAAGGTTGGCTCCAGCTTATTATTAAAATGCGGTAGTTCCTGTTTATAATTTACCAGGAATCGGATGGTCACATCGATCACAATTCCTAAAGCAACACTGAAGACGATCACTGTCGATGGCTTTAAGGTAATCCCGACCCACCCCATTACGCCTGCAGTGATCACCAAGGGGATCAGATTTGGGATCAAAGAACAGATCAATATCCTGAATGAACGGAAGAGAAACAGCATACAAAATGCGATCAGTACAAATGCCCAGAAAATACTATCCTTCAATCCGGTGATGATAAATGCCGAGCCTTCTAAAAATGTTACACTGCTTCCTGTAAATGTTACTTTATAAGAAGAACTATCAAAAATCTCTTTGGACTTATTTTCAAGATCATTCAGCAAAACGGGTAATCGCACACTACCGATATCTTTCATGTTCACGCTGATTCGGATATATCGTTGCGAACTGTCGATAAAACTCGTTGCCAGTTTTGTGACCATCGATTTATTATCACTCGCTTTTTTACGCAATGCAACCGATAAGGAAGCCGGTATCTCTATCGGCAAAGCATAGCTCAAACTATCGCCGTTATAAAATCCCTGATTGGCAAATTTCAATGCTTCAATGATACTTAATGGTCGGGCTGTTTCATCCTTGGTAGCGATATAATTGCTCAGTGTTTCTACATTTTGCAATACTGCCATTTTCAAAGCGCCCCTGTTCTTTTTGGTATCCACCACGATCTCTAAAGGCATTACACCTTTGAAATTTGTTTCAAACCATTTAAGATCGGTATATATTTTATTTTGATGCGGAAGATCATCCACAATAAATCCTTCGCTTTTTAATCTGAATATTCCGATCACTGCAAAAACAGTTACAGCAAGCGTTACGGCATATACCCATTTGGAATGATGAAATGCCCAATGCTCAATATTCACCAATATCTTCTCTAAGAATTTATTGTCAAGATAACGAACATGCTTGGCTTCGGGCGGTGGAAGATAACTTAAGACAATGGGAATAAATATCAGTGAGATCAAAAATAAGGCCATGATATTGATACCTGATACTACGCCGAATTCTTTTAATAACTGGCTCTGTGTAAATGCAAATACAGCGAAACCGATTGCAGCAGCAATATTGCAGAACAAAGTAACGATACCCATTCTGCCCACCATATTCACCAATGCTTTATTCTTATCACCGATCTCTTTGAAGGAAGTATGAAATTTATTCAGAAAATAAATACAGTTAGGGACTCCTATCACCACGATCAGCGGTGGGATCAATGCTGTTAATAAAGTTATTTTATAACCGCAAAGCACCATCGTTCCCAAACTCCAGGTAACGCCCATTCCAACAACTAACAGACTCATGATGGTTGCACTGATAGAACGGAAGAATACAAATAATGTAATGGCTGATAATAAAAAGGATCCAAATAAGAACCAGTTCATTTCATCTTTGATCTTATTGCCGATCGTTGTTCTGATATAAGGCAGGCCGCTGATATGCGTTTTAAGGTTCGTTTCCTTTTCAAAACCCGCCACTTCATCCACCACATTATTGATCAACCTTGTTCTTGCTTTACTATTGATCGTGTCTTTATTGAGTGTAACCAAGATCAGATAAGACCTTACCGAATCATTTTTTGACGGTGAATTATAAAGGATCCCTTTGTAAAAAGGAAGGTTCTCAAAAACAGCTTTGGCACTGTCCAATGATGACTGTTCACTATAAGGATAATGAAATATTTTAGGCGATAATAATTTACCCGATGCCGAATCTTTATTCAATGTTAGTGCTTCCGGAATACTTAAGACCGCTTCCACCGAAACGATCTCTTTCAAATGCTGATGAAATTTACTGACTGCATTAAATACTTTGGGAGTGTAAAATTCATTGCTTTCAACACCTATGGCTAAAATATTACCATCACCACCGAATTTTTTTAAAAAATCCTGATATTCCACATACTTGATATTATCAATGGGAACAGCCCTGCTAAAATCGTAACTCAGTTTAACCTTTGAAGCAAAATAAGCCATCACCGCTGTTGTACCCATCAACAGCAACAAAAGAGGCAACCGAAATTTTAAAATGAACTTTCCTAATGCATACCACATTTCCTATGAATTTTACAGACAACAAATTATATACGGCAGCAAAGAAAAGCATATTTCGATTTGTGCGGACGAATCGGGCAATATTGTTTTGTATTAAGTTTTCTTAACTTGCTGCAATGAGCAATTCTAAAAGTGAAAACATCCGGCAATTGAGTTTTTATGCCCTGCTTGTCTTTTTAAGTATCTTCTTATTTCTTCAACTGTCTTCCTTTCTGCCGGCATTGCTGGGTGCAGTAACCTTTTATGTTTTGATGAGAAGACCCATGAATTTTCTGGTCAGTAAAAAACACTGGAATAAAAGTTTAGCGGCAACCAGTCTTATGTTGGCTTCCTTGATTGTAGTGATGCTGCCTGTAAGTTTATTGGTAAATGTTTTATACTCTAAGATCGATTATGCCATTCAAAACAGCAATCATGTAATTGATGCAGTGAAAATATATATCAATCAATTTGAGGCACAATACCATATTGAGATCATCAGTGATAAAAATTTACTGCAAGCCGAATCTGCCATTGCACAAACGGTTCCACAGATCGCAGGTGCCACTTTTAATTCATTGGTCATTGTGGTGATCTTATATTTCATTCTTTATTTCTTATTGGTAAATGCGAAAGAGATGGAAGAATGGTTAACTGAAAAACTTCCATTGAAAAATGATAATGTAAAATTAATAGGTAAGGAATTGGATACACTGATCTTCTCTAATGCTTTGGGTATTCCCATCACAGCCTTACTGCAAGGCATTCTCGGAGCGATCGGTTTTTGGTTGCTCGGCGTAAATGATATTCCGTTCTGGTTTGTTGTTACCTGCATTACTGCAGTAGTGCCGATGGTGGGCTCTTCATTGGCCATCATTCCCGTAGCCATTTTGCTGTATGCCGAAGGTCATGCACTGAAAGGAACACTGATGCTTGCCTATGGCTTTGGGTTGATGTATACACTGGACAGTGTTTTCAGGATCTCCATCCAAAAAAGAATGGGTAATGTACATCCGCTCATTACCACTTTTGGAGTGATACTGGGCTTGCGGTTATTTGGATTTATCGGATTGGTTTTCGGACCGATATTATTATCCGTGTTCATTTTATTGGTGCGGATCTATATCAATGAATTCGCTGAAGGAAAAAAATAAAATTTGATTATAAAATATAGACATTTTTTTACCTTTAAAAGGTGAAAAGAATTTATTTCATATTGTCAATGCTAATTGTTTTTATATGTTACTCCTGTAACAAGGATACTCTTAGTACCTTAACAGCTTCACCTATTGATACATCTCACAGTACAACACCCGTAGTGTCTAATCCGGTTACAATCGATACAATTTCATATTATGACACTTTACGCATTTTAACTCAACAAGGCTCAACATGGAAATGCATAAGATATGATACAATTTATGGATATCCCGCTATCGGTACAAGTTCTTTCAATACCTATCAATCTATATGGGAATCTATGTTACCCAAAGGCGATACAATTTGGGTTGGAAGTGATAGTTTAAGCAAAAGTTATTCAGGCATAAAGAGATACGATAGCTCGTTTGAGATATATCTAGTTAATGGCAAGATAAGTCTTGGAAATATCAGGAAAATATTTGCTAGTTTTCCTTATTCTGCGAGTACTGTATTGCTTCAAATTAATTCCAATAACATGAATGATACTTGCATGTTCAGTATTCTCACTATTAATAATACAAATAGGAATTTGGTTGATACCGAATACATTTATTTATCTAAAGACTGTTTCGCTATTTTCCCGCAATGCAAATTAGTTCCTGCTACTATAAATAATACATTCTCTAACTATACAACTGACTGGTCATTACCAAATATGTATTCAAACTTATCCAGTTTAACTTTAAGCAATCAATCATTTAATTTCAATGGCACAATAATAAAGGGTGATATGATTTTAAGTCATTCATCTTCATCATCCTCTGGGAACGGAATGAGTGCAGGAAATGCAAATTCTTATTTTTCAATTTCGCAGAAAAAAGGAATTCTTATATATAAATTGAACACTAACTGGTTTAATGCAAATGGTTTAGGCACTGGTACAAGAAGTACTAAACATATTCAAATTAACTAAATTGCAAACCAGTACCCGATCAGCTGGCAAAGAATACCAACGATCAATCCGATATAAATCTCCGCATTGGTATGATCACTCACTAATAATCGACTCGTACAAACAATTCCGGTTAATAACACAGTGACGCTGATGGCTAAGGTTATTTGTGTGTGATAGAAAAATGCGAACAGTATCATCGCTGCCAAGGCGCCGCCCATGGCCATTCCGTGCAGACTGATCTTGATATAATTATTGATGATCACGCCGAATGAGGTTGAAATGAAAATACCGAAGTAGAAGAATTTGAGCACTTCGGGCTGATCAGTAAAATTGCGACTTAAATAATACATCCACCAGTAAAAGAACATGCTCACTAAAAAAGGAATGATCCTGTCTTTTTGTGTACGCAGAAAAATACTCTCACTGAATTTTAATCGCCACAATAAAAAAACAGCGAATGCGGGAAAGAAGGCGGTCCACCAAAACACCCCGAACAAACGCATCTTTAATTTCCACAAAGTAATTCCTGAAAACTCATAAGGAAACTGCCAGATGAGAAAAAGGAAAATATAAGTAGGAATGAACAGCGGATGGAATACATACGAAATGATCTTCGCAGGAATGCGAAGTAAAATGGATGGTTTATATATCTCTGTTTGTTCTTGCATGTTTTTAATTAAACTAATTGAACTTGCACTTATAAAGGTTTCGACAAGCTCTCCAGAGGAGTCCGTTGGACAACCTGACATCTCGTTGAACGATTTAGTTTTTCTTTTTTAATCTTTAGTTTTTGCTTCTACAACTCTTTTCTTAAACGTGCTACCGGAATATTCAGCATCTCCCTGTATTTGGCTACGGTTCTCCGTGCAATATTATAACCTTTCTCGTTCAGCATATCGGTCAAATATTCATCGCTTAAAGGTTTGCGTTTATCTTCGGCTTCGATCATATTGCTTAATATTTTTTTCACTTCACGTGTGCTCACTTCTTCGCCGCTGTCGGTACTTAAACTTTCGCTGAAAAAGAATTTCAAGCGAAATGTTCCGAATTCTGTTTGCACGAATTTACTGTTGGCAACACGGCTGACCGTTGAAATATCCAGCCCCGTTTTTTCTGCGATATCTTTTAAGATCATCGGCCGCATTTCCGTTTCATCACCGGTCAAAAAGAATTCATGCTGATGCTTCATGATCGTATCCATTGTGACCAACAATGTATGCTGCCTTTGCTTGATCATATCAATGAACCATTTCGCAGAATCTATTTTTTGTTTGATGAATAATACGGCTTCTTTTTGACGCTTGTCCTTTTTAGCACCTCTTTCATATTCCTTCATCATATCCCTATATCCTTCACTTACCCGAAGGTCGGGCGCATTACGTGAATTCAGGGTCAGTTCCAAAACACCGCCATTATTAAAAATATAAAAATCAGGAACGATATAACTTTCCGCTTTATTGATCTCTCCCACATTACCACCGGGTCTAGGATTAAGTTTGATGATCTGATTGATCACTTCTTTGATCTGATCATCTGTGAGATTCAAACCCCGCTGGATCTTCTCGTAATGCTTCTTGGTAAACTCTTCAAAATATTTACTCAATACTTTAATAGCGAGATCAACACTTTTTTCTTCTGTTAATTTTCTTTCCAGTTGCAAGAGCAGGCATTCCTGTAGATTTCTTGCGCCCACTCCCGGCGGATCGAACTGCTGTATCATTTTGATGATACTGTCCACTTCCTTTTCATCAGTCGCTACATTTTGTCTGAATGCCAGATCATCCACGATACTGCTCAGTTCTCTTCTTAAATACCCATCATCATCCAAACTACCTACTATTTGCTCAGCCACTTTAAAACGTCTTTCATCCAATTCCAATAACCCGAGCTGATTAATGACCATATCAAAAAAGCTGCTCTCATTTTTTATGGGTACCACTTTCTTGTCGTCTATCTCGGGATAATTTTCATCCTTCATTTTATAATCGGCGATCTCGCCGTCATCGTCCGCCACATATTCGCTGATGTCTAAATTCTCATATTCATCCTCGCTACCATCTAATTCATATTCTTCTTCTGTACTTTCAAACTCATCTTTCATTTCTTCGCCGTCATCGTTATTGGCATCTTCATCCATTTCCAAAGCAGGATTTTCCTCCAATTCTTCTTTGATGCGCTCTTCAAGATTGGCAGTAGGTACCTGCAACAGCTTCATTAACTGAATTTGCTGGGGCGATAATTTTTGCAACAAGCGTTGCTGTAAGGATTGACCTAATGACATTTTTTTCTTTGTGAATTTGGGTTTTAAAGCTATGAGCAGCGAGCCTCTAGCTTCGAGCGAAATGCTCTCAGCTGAAAGCTGTTAGCTTCTTAACTTTCCTACTTGCAAATAACCATGTAAATTTACATACAAATGAAAGCAACAAAACTGTGAAAAGAATTTGTTTGTTTGTAAATTTATTGCTAATACTTGTTGCGACTGGCAAGGCGCAATTATCGCAACAGCCACCTGTTGCTAAACCTGTTCGTGATAGTTTAAAAATGGTTTCGCTGCGTCTCATTCCAAATAATTATTACAACAGCACACTTGGTTTCTTTTGTATCAAAGAATTACAGATAGAAAAAGCAACCAAAATTCCATTGCGTTTCCGACTGGGAAGTTTGGATTACGTGAATAAGATGGAAGGAAAGAAATATTAAAGCAATAAAAAAGCCGTAAACAATTACGGCTTTCATTCTTTATATACCAACAGTTGATTGTTGTAAAGCTTTTCTGATCGCGCCTGCCATCTTCTCCCCTTTTTCTTTTGTTTGTTCTTCGGTCCATAATAGACCAATGGCAGTAGAAACGCAACGACTCATGATCGCATCGGTTGCAGAAAGATCTTTGGTCTGCAATTCTATCAATGCATCATATTGTTCTTTG
>CAIMKO010000109.1 GCA_903841915.1 uncultured Chitinophagaceae bacterium
CAGAGACTCTAGTCAGAAAGAAAAGTTGATGTATGAGATCTTTTGATCATTGCATCGGCTCAACTTTTTTCATGCTGAGCCTCAACCCCATATCGAATGGCAGCTTCAAGTATTTCAAGGTTTATATCTTTCAGCGTTTTGAACTTAATGCAATACCCGGTTACACTTGCCTTGCCTATTTTTTCAGCAAAGGTTTTGGCTAAGTATGTCTTATCCTTGATACCGAGGATATAGACAGAGATACCCGTACTATTTGCGCTGATACCAATTTGATAAAACGCTTTGGTTTTTTGATCAGCATATTTTATAGTATGAAGTCCGTATCCAATACTAGGATTAGCAACGGTTTTATTTTCACTGTTTTTACCGTCCAGGAACCATAACTTATATGTAGGAAACGCCTGAAGCATAAAGTTGTGCAACGCTTGCATGTCGCTGCGTTTTGGTTCCGGCTGGCCGGCAATATAGTTTTTGATCTCTTCTTCTACTTTCATAAAAAATGAGGGGTTGTTGATTTGCTATTTCATCCCGATAGATATCGGGATCGTTTAATTTTTCAGCAAGTGATTCGATTTATGATCGTTTCGATAAACTTGCTAATAATTCTTGCAGGCTTTTCAATGTGATAGTAAATCCTTCCTTGAATCCCATTTCAACCATTTTCTCTAAGCGTTCAAGCGATTCATTATAAATAGAAACACTCAGTTTTGTAATTCCGTTTTGTTCGCTGAAATGAAGATCCCACTCAGAGCCCGGCAATTCAGGATTCTCATCTTTGTCTGCAAAAGCATTCAAATATTTGAAGTTGGTCTTTGGACTAATGGAAGTATATTTTTGAATTGACCAACGTTCTTGTCCTTCCGGGCTTACCATCGCATAAAATCTTCTTCCACCAACCTTAAAATCCATGACTTTTGTTTTTGAGGAAAAGGGTTTAGGCGCCCACCATTGGTCAAGAATTTCGGGTTTGGTAAAAGCATCCCAAACCAGAGAAATATCCGCATCAAATTCCCTGTTTATTAATACCGTTTGTGTTGATCTGTCAAGGGTAAAATCAAATAGTAAATTGTTGTTCATCTTTTTTGTTTTTGATGTTTGCTAATACTATGTCGAGTTGATCGAATCGTGTTTCCCAAATTTTTCTGAATTGTTCGATCCATTGATCGATCTCTTTCATTTTACCAATTTCAAGGGTATAGTAAATTTCTCGGCCCTTTTGTTCTTGTTTCAGCAGTTCGCATTCTGTCAGGATGCGAAGGTGTTTAGAAACAGATTGCCTGCTGGTGTTGAAGTTGTCGGCAATGGCATTTGGCGTCATTGCCTGTATGGCAATTAGAGTAATGATTGCCCGCCTGGTAGGGTCTGCGATTGCCTGAAAAATGTCTCTTCTCATATGATTGACTATTTATGCGAAACCATTCGGTTGCAAATATATATGCAACTATTCGGTTTCGCAAATATTATTTCTGCGGAGAGTCCCTTCAAAGATTCTGCTCAGACAGAAGTTGATTGATAAAGTGGATCAGGGTTGCCAACCTTTCGAAGGCAACCCTTTTATGCAGAAGTTAATGTATAGCATGAAGATAAATTCGCAAACAAACTGTCATTTTACAAGATACCTGCTTTTCTACTCAACCCCTTTTCCGGTACCCTTTCAAATGCCAATTCGAAAAAAAAGTAGACAATAAAGATCATTTGTACCGTGATCAATAGCTTCCACAAATTATTGGCAAAATTTACTTTTTGATGCCATATCTCATACAGCGGTGTTGGTGAGAATTCCATTCTCAGATCTTCTACTAAAAATGGTATTTGGTAATACAGAAAAGGAAATGCGAATACGATCCCCAATGTGAGTAGGATATGGATCCAGGCAAGAACAGCATTGCGCTTCTCTTTTTTGCGAAGGGTATAGTGCAATAGAAACATCGGAGATAAACAACTGCACCAAAACAGACCTGCATCAAAATGCGATACAACAAAATAATGATCAAATAAATAGACCTTACAGTAATTATCATTTGTGAAGAAAATGAATATGGCAGCAAGAATGGCAGGACCCAAAAAGAGATAATTCTCAATTCTCAAAAATAGCTTTTCGAAAAAAAAAGAAGAATCTTCGTCAATAAAAATATTGTGAAGGTTCCTTTTCTTTTTATTCTTTGCCAGATGAAACGCATAGTCAACAGAAGCGCTATGGTAGATCGGCATTTTTGATGGATCAATGTTGCTGTCCATTTTTTTCCAATTGATATTCACAGATAGGGTTACAAGAAAGCTTTTGTCAATGGCAAAATCCTTTCATCATCTAATCATAACAGGCTTTACAATAGTGGGATATGGATATTTAAAATACAGAGATGGCACTCTGCTTTTCATATGAACATCAACCGTAAACAAGCAATTTTAAAACGGCTTCAAACCTTTCAGTTTGAAGCCACATACTTCCTGTTAAGAATTTACACAAGGAATCAAAATTCACCGCGTAAGTGATATATGCTTATATAAATATATAAGAAATACTTTTTTTGTGGGGTACATGGTTGTAATTAAATTACATACTGATGGAAGAACGGCAGAAACTACCACTAAAGGGGTATACAAAACAGCTGACAGGAATGCGTAAAATTATTTAGGCTGGCAAACGTTGGTATATGTTAACGGTTTCTTCTGATCAAGATTTCCGGCCATTGATGCTAACTTGTTCTTATACAGATCGATCAATATTTTGGGCTGAAGTATGCGCACATTATCCATCCATTGGAAGAGCCAGCGCAATAATTCCCGGTTAATTCCACAGTTCATACGCATCAGCCAATTGCCATTCGGCAAGGGAATGGTCTCCTGCGTAAAATGCCAATAATAATGTCGTACAAAATCGCCCATATGACTGCTAAACTCTAATTCGATCGGATAGGTTTTATCATCCATATTATTCGAAATACCGAATCGGCTTTCCAATTGCTTTTTTGCCGGTTGAATTAATTTTTTGAATGCAAAGGTTTTAACTGACAGTTCATAATTCGCGATCTTAGAAATGTCCATTGTCAAAAACAGATCTGTATTTCCTGCATATCCGCCCACATAGTGGTTTCCCTTATGAAAGATCAATAGCAAGGGTTTGAAGTTCAAAGGATAGACAATTCCTTTGGGGACAGAAGTTGCATCTCCATCGACTGAAAATATCCGTACAAATTTATAGTTAGCAATGGACCATATAATATCATCTAATGTTTGATTGTATTTTTCATCATAAGAGGATTCATAAAAAAAGGTTCTGATATTTTGTCCGTCGGGTATGAAGTTGTAAAACGCAGAGTTCACGGTAATGAACTTCCGATACACATTTCGAAACTTGTCCATCGATTCTCTACGGCTTTCCTGTAAAATTCTTGGAGTGGAGGATCTGGTCAATTGAAAGGTGGTAAGATCCCTTGCAGTTAATTCTATTTCACTCGATGGCTTGATCAATCGAAACATTTTCCGGTTATACTGTCCAACACTGGAAATAATTTTTTCGTCCTTTCGCAAATAAAATGAACTGATCTGTTGAAGGTCATGATAGATTTGACGAATCCCCACTTCAACTTTCCTGTTGATCAATTTATCATGGATCGCATTGACCGTTAAAGGCTCTTTCTCTAAGGCCTCGTAAATAAAATGCACTCTTTCTAGCTGGGTCACAGTTTGTAATTTAATTACAAACATAGCAAATGACCTGTATTTTTATTAGCAAACAATCTTAAATTGACATTATATTTATTGAGCATACACTAAACTGAAACCATCAAGAATAGAAATCCGGGGGGAATTTCTTTTTACGATGGTTTTGGTTTTTTATAGCATCTTAAGTAGGATCATTTATAAATAATCATAGAGATGGTGGCCTATTTTGTTCCTGTTTGCCTTGTTGTGCA
>CAIMKO010000110.1 GCA_903841915.1 uncultured Chitinophagaceae bacterium
GGCAGGAAGTACCGGATGCCACAACTATTTCATCTTGTGTTGCCCTCACAGCAGGAAATAAAACCAATTCGCCTACCTGTTGAGAAATATCATAATGTTCTTTTTCATAACCGAATCCGCCAGCCATTCCGCAGCAACCGGATGGGATCAATTGCGAAGAATAATTTTCAGGGATCTCTACAAATGAACTGATGAATTTTTGAGAAGACAATGCCTTTTGATAACAATGCCCGTGTATTAAAATTTGCTTTGCTTCCTTTGTAAATAAATTTTTATCGATCATCCCTGCGGCAAATTGATGGGCAATGAACTCTTCAATCGTAAAACAATGTTTTGCTAAATTATTAGCCTTTTCGAAATTGTCTTCATTGGCAAGATCAATATACTCATCTCTGAAAGTTAAGATCCCGGAAGGCTCTACACCAATTAGCGGTGTTTTGTCTGAAATCAGCGGCGACAATAACTGTATATTTTTATTGGCGATTTCTTTTGCTTTTTTCACCAGCCCTTTTGATAAATAAGTTCTTCCGCTTTCATAATGTTTCGGTATGATCACATGATAACCCAGTGCCTCTAATAATAAAATCGTTTTCTTGCCGATCTCTGTATCGTTATAATTTGTGAACTCATCACAGAAAAGAAATACAGTCGACGATTCTCGATTCTCGATTGACGATTTACGTTTATCATACCAATGCAATAAAGTTTCATTGGCCAGTTTGGGCATGCTTCTATTGGGATGAAACCCAACCAAAGTATGCGCCATTTTTCTGAAAAGACCAACGCTATAAAACCAATTGAATGCCCATGGAACCAAAGAGATCAATTTCATTTGTTTGCTGAAATTGGCGATTAAATTAGCCCTGAAAGGAACACCATGTTTATCATAATACTGCTGCAGAAATTCCGCCTTCATTTTAGCCACATCAACGCCGGAAGGGCATTCTGTCTTACAACCTTTGCAACTCAAACAGAGATCCATGATCTCTTTGATCTCCTGATGATCGAAAGGATGTTCATCCAATTCATCACTCAAAAATTGGCGAAGCATATTGGCCCTTGCCCTTGTTGTATCCTTTTCCAGGCGTGTTGCCATATAACTCGGACACATCACCCCGCCTGAAATATGTGTCTTTCTGCAATCGCCGGACCCTGAACATTTTTCGGCGAGTCTCAATATGCCATCATTCTCAGAAAAATTAAAGCTTGTTTTTACTTTCCGTTCATGCGGCTTTTGATGCACGCGTAAATGGGTGTCCATAGCAGGCGTGGCTGTTATTTTTCCGGCATTGAAAATATTATTTGGATCGAAAATGCTCTTTACCTGTTTAAACAATTCATATGTTTCATTACCTACTACACTCGAAATATATTCACCCCTTAGCCTGCCGTCACCATGTTCGCCTGATAAAGAGCCTTTATATTTTTTAACCAGTTCAACAGTATCAGCTAAAATACTCCTGAATGATTTCAATCCTTCCTCTGATTTCAAATCGATCATTGGCTCAACATGCAATTCGCCCGCAGCAGCATGTGCATAATAAGATGCATTCACCTGATGCTTCGCCAATACTTTTTGCAGATCGGAGATATAATCGGGTAATTCATCGGTACTCACTGCACAGTCTTCAATTAAATTAACCGGTTGTTTATCACCTTTTAAATTGCGAAGTAAACCCAGGCCTGCTTTACGAAGTTCCCATGCAAACTTTGTTTGCTCATTGTACAGCACAGGATAGGCATAACCGAGATCATTTTCTTTTAAGGAAACGATCAATGCCTCAGCTTTACGTTTAACAACTGTAGCATCATCATCCATAAATTCAACCATTAAAATAGCAGCAGGATCTCCTTCAATAAAAAATCTATCCTTGCTGTATTCTGGATGATGGATCGTAAAATCCATGATGTATTTATCAACCAGTTCACCAGCCATTGGTTGATGCTTTAATGCAATAATATTTGCTTTTAATGATTCAATGACGCTGTTACAATGAATACATACCACTGCGATCTCTTTTGGCGGCAGATGAATCAATCCGACTTTAATTTCCGTGACAAAAGCCAATGTTCCTTCTGAACCAGCCAATAATTTACAGATATTGAATAGTTCCCCGTTTACATTAAAAGGCTGCATCTTTAATAAACAGTCCAATGCATAACCGCTGTTTCTTCTGCTTACAGAAGCTTTCGGAAAATTATGTGCAATGAGTGATTGATTTTTTTCGTCACTCAACAAATCATTTAATTGGTTATAAATTTTATTCTTAAATGCATTGGACCCATTTGCATTTTGAATGTCTTCTGCTTTAAAAACGACTTCGGAGCCATTGCTCAATAATGCATTCACTTCTAGTATATGATCGCGAACAGAACCCCATACAATACTGTGCAAACCGCAGGAGTTATTGCCCAGCATACCTGCGATCATGGCTCTATTGGCAGTAGATGTTTCGGGACCAAACATCAATCCGAATGGTTGTAAATAATTATTCA
>CAIMKO010000111.1 GCA_903841915.1 uncultured Chitinophagaceae bacterium
AGAAGTAGAAACGATTGCAACACCCAGACCATTGATTACTCTTTTGATCTCTGCTGGTTTTGCATATTGACGCAAACCTGGACGGCTTACTCTTTCCAAAGAACGAATAGCAGGCTGTTTTGTAGCTGCATCGTATTTCAATGCAATCTTGATCAAGCCTTGCTTGTTATCATCTTCAAATTTGTATTTCAAGATGTAACCCTGTTCATACAATATTTCAGTAATTCTCTTCTTCAAATTTGAAGCAGGAATTTCAACCAGTCTATGACCGGCCATCTGAGCATTACGAATCCTTGTTAAAAAGTCTGCTATAGGATCAGTTACCATGTTTATTAGAATTAATTCAGTTCAAAAAATTGTTTCTATGCATCCCGGTATTCGGGAAGTTATAGTGAAATATTACCAGCTTGCTTTCTTTACGCCAGGAATCTTTCCGTTCAAAGCCATGTCGCGAAACATAACTCTCGACAGACCAAAATATCTCATGTATCCTTTAGGACGGCCTGTTAATTGACAACGGTTTTTTAAACGTACAGGCGATGCATTTTTAGGAAGTAGATCCAAAGCTGCATAATCACCTGCTGCTTTTAAAGCAGTACGTTTTTCTGCAAACTTGGCAACCAGCTTTTCACGCTTTGCCTGTCTGGCTATGATTGATTTTTTTGCCATCTGATATTATTATTAGTTATTGTCTTTTTTAATGTTTTTGAATGGCATACCTAATTCTTTCAATAATTCGTATGCTTCTTCATTGGTTTGTGCAGTAGTTACCAAAGTGATATCCATTCCGGTAATCTTATTCACTTTATCGATATCGATCTCAGGAAAAATGATCTGCTCAGTAACACCCAAAGTATAATTACCACGGCCATCAAATGCTTTATCACTAACACCCTTGAAATCACGTACACGTGGCAAAGCGATAGATACTAATCTGTCTAAGAACTCATACATTTTTTCACCACGTAAAGTAACTCTTGCCCCAATAGGCATTCCTTTACGCAATTTGAAATTTGAAATATCTTTCTTAGAAAAAGTAGCAACAGCTTTCTGACCAGTGATCTGCTCTAATTCACCAACAGCAACATCTACTAATTTTTTATCAGTAACTGCGCCGTTCACACCACGGTTGATGCAAATCTTTTCTAATTTAGGAGCTTGCATTACACTTGTGTAAGCAAACTTTTTTACTAATGCAGGTACAACTTCTTTTTTGTACTTATCTGCTAACCTCGGAGAATATTTTACGGTACTCATTATTTAATTACCTCCCCTGATTTTTTTGATACACGAACTAATTTACCTTCCACTCTGGTACGTTTAATTTTAGTAGCAGCACTTGCTTTCGCATCCCACAACTGTACATTACTGATGTTGATCGGCGCTTCTATCTTAACTATACCACCCTTAGTGTTTTGTGCACTTGGTTTGGTATGTTTGGTTATTATGTTCACACCTTCGATCACTACACGTCCTTTATCAACAATAACTTCTAATACCTTGCGTGGTTTTTTCAAATCTTTATCATCACCGGTGATCACTACTACTGTGTCGCCTTTCTTGATGTTAAATTTGGGTTTAAATCTTGTACTCATTTTATTTGCCCTTTTATCAATCCCTTTCAGGATATTAATTTTTGTTATCAGCTTTTATACTTAACGCAGCATTCTTGCGTCGCACTCTTGTACTTAAAGTACTTCAGGCGCCAAAGAAATAATTTTCATATATCCTTTATCACGCAATTCTCTGGCCACTGGCCCAAAAATACGTGTACCGCGAGGTTCATCAGAATTGTTTAATAACACAACAGCATTATCATCAAAACGGATATAAGAACCATCTTTTCTACGTAGTTTATTTTTGGTTCGAACGATAACTGCTTTTGAAACAGTACCTTTCTTAACAGCACTTGCCGGGATAGCCGCTTTTACGCTCACTACAATTCTATCACCAATTTTGGCATAATCCTGACCGCTGTTCCCAAGTACTCTGATAC
>CAIMKO010000112.1 GCA_903841915.1 uncultured Chitinophagaceae bacterium
ACAATGGAGAAGTATTCATGAAGATGGTTCACCCTTCCCGGGAGAATTACATCCTGCAATGGAAACTTTAAGAACAAAGCAAGCGTTGAACAATGTGATCATGGGGATATATAAACCAAATGAAGAACTCGCCTGGATCAGTATCAATTCATTTCCCATCAAATCTTACAATGGCTCTGTCCCCGCAGCAGTAGTTGCAACATTTAGTGATATCACTGATAGAAAGAATAAAGAAATTGAACTTACAAGGATCCGGGAACAACTTACTTATGCGATGAATCAGTCACATATTGCTTACTGGTCAATGAATGCAGCAACACAAACTTTTACTTTCAACGATCAGTTTTATAAACTCTATGCAACGACTGCTGAACGCGAAGGTGGATATGAAATGGCAGCAAATGTTTATAAACGCGAATTTGTGATTCCTGATCAAAGAGAAATGATCAAAGCTGACATTAAAAGACTGATCTCCGGTAAGGTGGAAACTTTTGAAAGAGAACATAAAATACTTCGCCGCGATGGTGAAATTCGGGATCTCATTGTGCGGATTAATGTGATGAAAGACGAATTTGGTAATGTAATAGGCGCAAAAGGATCAAATCAAGATATCACTGAACAAAAAAGGGTTCAAGATCGCTTAAGAATAAGCGAATCAAAATTTAGGGCAGTATTAGATAATTCTTTTGACGCGATAGGTGTTTATCATAATGGAATCTGGGAAATGTGCAATCCTGCTGCTCTAAAGCTTTTTGGTTATGCTAAAAATGAAGAATTGTTAGGTAGTCCAATTTCAAATGTTATTGCGAAAAGCGAAATTGAACGTATAAAAGAATATGCTCAAAAGCGAATGAATAATGAAGATGCACCCACTGCATATAAAACCCGTGGTTTAAAAAAGGATGGAACAGAATTCGATCTGGAAGTATCAATATCCGATTTCTTTCAGGAAAATAAAAAGTTTGTGATAGTAATCTTACGAGACATTTCTGAGCGAATAACTCATGAAAATGAAATGCGCCGTTTAAATAATGAATTAGGAGAACTATCCCGCCATTTGGAAACGGTTAGAGAACAAGAACGCGCAACTATTGCCAAAGAAATTCATGATAGTTTATCTCAAAACCTTGTGGCATTAACAATGAACGCTAGTTATCTGAAAAGTAAAATAAGTGGCCTTGATAAAACAGCTAAAAAGATATTTGATGAACAAATAGAAATAGCCAATGGTTTGATTGCATCGAGCAGAACATTGTTTAATTCCCTTCACCCGAGCATGTTGGATGAATTGGGTTTGGAAGCAGCCATTAAATGGTATGCGAAAACAAAATTAAAATTATCAACTATTACAATAGGCTTTAAAAGCAATATTGCTATTGGGAATGATGAAAAATCGAAAGGCAGCAATCTTGTATTCTTCAGGATATTTCAGGAAAGCTTAACAAATATATTGCGGTATTCAAAGGCAACGACCGTTTCTGTTGAATTAAATAAAACTGCGGAAACCTTTTCCATGCAGATCAGCGATAATGGTATTGGATTTGACCTGAAAAATTTAGACACATTTCAACATCATGGCGTGATAGGCATGCGGGAAAGAATGAAAGCGATCAATGGAAAATTCACGATCAAATCGATCATTGGAAAAGGCACCACCATAAAAGTAGAAGTTCCTCTATAGTAAATAGCTGCAAGGAAAAAAGCTGGCCGGATTACGTCTCTCTTTCATAGAATGTTTTAGCAATCATATTCAACAGTCATTCCAAAATAATGCCGGGCTTTTGTAAACCCTTAACTTTACCGATCAAGCTTTTTCGTTATGAGTATACATATCAATGCCAAGCCGGGAGATATTGCTAAAATTGTTTTAATGCCGGGCGATCCCTTACGTGCCAAATACATTGCAGATCATTATCTGGAGGATGTAAAAAAAGTAAATGAAACGCGTAATGCATTTTATTTTACGGGTAACTATAAAGGCAAGCCCGTTACTGTTGGCAGTAGTGGTATGGGTTGTGCCAGCATCGGTATCTATTCATTTGAATTATACTCAGAATATGATGTGGATTGTATCATACGCATTGGCACATGCGGTGCATATACCAGCGATTTGAAATTACTGGATCTGATCAATGTAGAAGCAGCAGTAAGTGAATCCACTTTTGCAAAATATGCCTGGGGCATTGAAGAAGAAAGTATCGAGCATCAGGGAAATGCTTTTTCAGTCATTCAGGAAACTGCGAAAAAGCTGGGATATCCGCTTATAAGCGGCCCTGTTCATTCGAGCGATATCTTTTACAGAAAGGATATGAACCTGCCCGCCATTGCTTTACAACAC
>CAIMKO010000113.1 GCA_903841915.1 uncultured Chitinophagaceae bacterium
ACAACTACTTCGGGTACTTTAAGTATTGCGGCCAATCAAACACTGGCCTATATTGATGTGCCTGTTCGGGGTGATAGTTTGCGTCAACCTGATCAAACTTTTTTTCTTCAATTAAGCAATCCAACCAATGCGACAATTGGCGGCACTGGAAAAGCAACCGGTACCATTCAAAATAATGGCACTTATTATCCGAGTGATAGTGCAGGCTTTACATCGCCTTTAACCTATCCCGGTTATTCTTTAGTTTGGAATGATGAATTTAACGGATCAACGATCAATACAAATGATTGGAATTTTGAAACAGGTGGCGGCGGATGGGGAAATAATGAATTGGAGTTTTATACCAACAGTCCCAACAACGCTTATGTATCCAATGGTAATTTAGTGATCGAAGCTAGAAAAGAAGTTATGGGAAGTAACAGCTATACTTCTGCAAGAATGACCACACAAAATAAAAAGACATTTCAATACGGACGAATTGATATCAGAGCCAAACTGCCGGTAGCACAAGGATTGTGGCCTGCATTATGGATGTTGGGTTCCAATATCTCCTCAACCCCATGGCCTGCATGTGGTGAAACAGATATCATGGAACTGATAGGAACTTATCCTTCTCGTGTTACAGGTTCTATTCATTGGGCTTTGGCAAACGGGACATCGGGTACAGTGAATAATTCATACTCATTAAGTTCAGGGGATTTCTCTCAACAATTTCATGTGTTTAGTTTAGTATGGAAATCAAACAGTATTCAGATATTGGTAGACGGTATCACGTATATGACGGGAACCAATGCCAGTATCAGCAGCGGGACATGGCCATTTAATGCAGCATCATTCCTCATATTTAATGTAGCTGTTGGTGGTGACTGGCCGGGTGCTCCTAATGCATCCACTACATTCCCTCAAAGAATGCTGGTTGACTATGTGAGAGTATTTCAATAAATGAGTTATGTCTGTTTCCTATTAAAAAATCAAAATGATACTTCTTCAAAAAAAGTGGTTATTAAAAACCATGATATTCTTGTTAGTGATTTCTATAAATGCAAACTGCAGTAAATCCCAACCGGGTGGTACAACACCAACGCCAACGCCTACACCAACTCCCTCGCCTACACCAACACCTACGCCTACTCCGGTAAGCACAGATGTTGCATTTTGGTTAACCAAGTCGGATCAAACGATATTGTTTCAAAAACAAAACATAAGTTTAAATTTTTCGCCATCCGGCAATCAATACCCAACGATCATTGTAGATACAGCACAAACCTACCAATCAGTTGATGGTTTCGGCTTTGCATTAACCGGTGGCAGTGCGTATTTGATCAATCATTTAGCTGCTACTGACAGAGATGCATTGCTGAAAGAATTATTTACGAGCGACAGCAGTTTTATCGGCATCAATTATATCAGAATAAGCATGGGTGCATCTGACCTGAGCACCAGTGTTTTTACGTATGATGATGTTTCCAACACACAGCCTGATACAACACTCAGTTATTTTGATCTGGGGGCAGATAAATATGATATGATACCGATCTTACAAAAAGTGGTTGCCTTACAACCTAATATCAAGATCATTGCTACACCATGGACTGCGCCTGCATGGATGAAGACGAATAACAGTGCAGTAGGCGGAAATTTAAAAGCGAACTATTATAATGTGTATGCGCAATATTTTGTAAAATATATTCAGGCGATGAAAGCACAGGGCATTCACATTGATGCTATCACACCACAGAATGAACCATTGAATGCATACAATAATCCCAGTATGCTGATGCCGGCAACGGAAGAATTGAATTTCATTAAAAATTATCTGGGGCCGCAATTTGCTGCTGCGGGCATTGATACAAAGATCATTGTGTACGATCATAATTGCGATGTGCCATCTTATCCTGTTTCTATTTTAAATGATGCAGATGCAAAAAAATATATTGATGGTTCTGCCTTTCATTTATACGCAGGTGATATCAGTGCATTGACACAGGTGCACAATGCCTATCCCGATAAGGGCGTTTATTTTACAGAACAATGGGTGGGTGCACCCAGTAATTTTTCAGGTGATCTGAACTGGCATTTTAAAAATCTGATCATTGGTGCTACCAGAAACTGGAGCAGGAATGTGATTGAATGGAATCTTGCTTCCGATCCAAATTATAATCCGCATACCACGGGAGGCTGTTCCACCTGCTTAGGTGCTGTGACCATTGGCAGCAGTATATCCAGAAATGTATCTTATTATATTATTGCACATGCATCAAAATTTATTAGCGCAGGTTCTGTAAGGATCAATTCTAATATTGTTTCATCGCTACAGAATGTTGCATTTAAAACGCCCGATGGAAAAAAAGTGCTGATCGTTTTGAACGATAATACAGCTTCTCAAAATTTCAATATACAATTCAATAATAAGATAGTGACCAGCACATTGGGCGCGAGCGATGTAGCTACTTATATCTGGAAGTAAGGATTGTATTATCAGCAAATGAGTTTCTGTTGATGCCGGTCTTAATAAAATAAATGATCCGCGCGCTGTTATACTGCAATCTGTCTTCCATAAATTCCACAATACAATTTCAGCATCGTATATTTAGATTGAAATTTTTATTCTTCATTCAATCATTCATCATTGATCAATCATTCATCAGAGATATCTTCTCGGGATTTTGGAAAAAACTTTCTTTGGGGAGTGGCTATTTCCGCAGCTCAAAATGAAGGGGCGCATGCAGTGGATGGAAGGGGTCCTTCTATCTGGGATTCCTATGCTAAACGAAAGGGAAAAATAAGGGATGATACCAAGCCTTTCGAAGCCTGCGATTTTTATCATCGCTATAAAGACGATCTGTTATTGGTAAAAGCATTGGGCTTTACCGTATTTCGATTCAGTATTTCATGGAGCAGGGTATTGCCGGAAGGAATGGGTAAAGTGAACAAAGAAGGGATCGCATTTTATAATTCCCTGATCGATGAATGTTTAAAATTAGGATTAACACCATTTATTACTTTATACCATTGGGACCTGCCTCAGGCATTGCAAAAAGAGGGCGGATGGAGTTCCCATTTATTATTAAAATGGTTTGGCCGATTTGTGACAGTGTGTGCAGAAGAGTTTGGTGATCGCGTAAAAAACTGGATCATCATCAATGAACCCATGGGTTTTACTTCTTTGGGTTATATGCTGGGAAAACATGCACCGGGGAAAATGTCGCTCAATGAATTTTTACCCGCCATTCATAATGCTGCTATGGCTCAAGCAGAGGGTGGTAGGATCGTAAGGCATCTTGTGAAAGGATCCTATATCGGCACTTCTTTCTCCTGCAGCGAGGTGATGCCTTATTCATCTTCAGCAAAAGATATAGAAGTGGCTAACCGTATGGATATTTTATTGAACCGCTTATTCATTGAACCGTCTTTGGGAATGGGTTATCCGGATGATCATTTTGTATTGATGGAAAAATTAAACTTATTTAATAAGGCATGGAAATATAAAGAGCGGATGAAATTTGATTTTGATTTCATTGGCATTCAAAATTATTTCCCCATCACTGTAAAGTATAATCCGCTGATACCTATTGTGCAGGCATCAGAAGTGAAAGCAGCAACGAGAAAAGTTCCGCATACCGATATGGGTTGGGAGATCAATGCGGATAGTTTTTACAGAATGCTGAAACGCTTTGATGCATACGAAGCTGTAAAAGAGCTCATCGTAACAGAAGGAGGTGCTTTTTTTAAAGATAAGATGGTGAATGGGATGGTAAATGATGAGCTACGCATTGATTATTTTCAACAATACCTTGCTGCACTATTAAAAGCAAAACACGAAGGGGTAGCCGTTAAGGGATATTTTGCATGGACCCTCATGGATAATTTTGAATGGGCTGAAGGATTTCATGCCAGATTCGGATTGATACATGTTGACTTTAAAACACAATTGAGAACGGTGAAGCAATCCGGCCATTGGTTCAGGGACTTCTTAAGCAGCAAGAAGGAAAGACATCTTTAATAACTCATTTCGATCAGGTCTTCTTCACTCAATAGATTGGATGTCAATTTTCCGGCTTTCAGATCCCTTGCCTTTTCCATAACAGTTTGAACAATGTCGTAGGTGGAATGCAACAGTTGTAATGATTGAACTGAATCTGTATTCATCCAGTTTTCAATAGTAGTGGTAAAAGTATCGTCGATGGTATTGATCACAGGAACATTGAATTTCTTCAATGCTTCGGCATTGCATAATTGTTCGTATTGACCTTTGATGGGCAGGCACATTAATTTTTTACCCATATATAAAGCTTCTGCGGGTGTTTCAAAACCTGCTCCTGTAATCACAGCATGCGAATTGATCATGCTTTGATTGAATGCTTTACTGTCAACAGGAATGAATGTGATATTGTTTTCGGTTGTTCTTGTTTTTGCTTTTTTACTGAATACTTCAAATCGGCAATCGCTTAATTTGGAAAGATGTTTTGCAACAACCTCGTCACTGTAATGTGATAAATAAACAGTGATATGGCCGCTGTCTTTTACCTCCGCCTTTAAGATCTCATCTTTGATGACGGGCGAATAAATGAAATCGTCGTAAGGCTCGAAATGAAGTCCCACATAACTTGTTGCATTTGCATAATTTGTCAATACCAATTCACCTGCAATATCTTTCTTTAAAGGACGAGGGGTTTTACTGCTTTTAAAACTTGCCTGATGACCAAAATTAATGGATGGAACTTTTTTTAATTTACAGGCCAAAGAAGTGATCGATTCAAAGTCATTGATCACTGCATCATATTTTTCAACGGGTAATTCATTTGCTTCTTTCCATACTCTTAAGGGAGAAAACTCTTTTAGCATTTTCAGATAATCCAATCCGCCGCGGTTACCATAAAAAAGACTGAGGCCTTTGCTCCTGAATTTTACAGGCAGGTCAGGATGTAAATTGGAATTGCTTCCGCTTAAAAAAATATCTACCTCCCCATATTGTTTCAGGAAGGGAAGTAATTCGATGGCACGACTGATATGCCCATTGCCTGTTGCTTGTATTGCGTATAGTATTTTCATAAGCTAGACTACAAAGGGGAATTTTAAAAGGGTTTCAAATCCTACTTCAGATTCATCCAGCGATTCTCTCATCGGATGAAGTGAATTAATGAAGAATGCAACGCGGTCTGTGATCACATCAAGTTTAGGCATTTGCCGATCCATCTTTACAACCGTTGCAGTATATTTCTCAGCTTCATATTCATACATATGCCAGTCGTCATTATAAAACTCTAAAGCAGTTAAATGCTCTACCCAATCGCCGCTGTTGAGGTAAGTAACATTTCCTTTATTGGTGATCACACACCTCATCTGTGGTTCATGAATATGACCGCAGATCACATAATCATATTTCTTTTCAATAGCGATCTCTGCTGCGGTCTGCTCAAACTTATTGACACTTGCCGCTTTATTCACTTTTTCCATCACCATTTTAGATAAACTCATTTTCTCTCTTCCCAATAGTTGCAGTAACCAATTGACGGATCGGTTAAAACGGATCAACAGGTCATAACCACGACTTCCTAATTTGGACAGCATTTTTGCAAAGCCTTTGGTAGTGGAATCGAAGACATCTCCATGAAAGAACCAGCACATCTTTCCATTGATCTCCATCACCAGTTTATCGGCCAGTTGAAAATTGCCAAAATCGATATCCGTATATCTTCTCAATGCTTCGTCATGGTTACCTGTAATGTAGATCACACGAGTGCCCTTGGCAGCAAGGCTCATGATCTCTTTAATGACCTGAATATGTTCTAAGGGGAAATATTTTTTTCTGAATTGCCAAACGTCGATGATATCACCGTTGAGAATCAATATCTGCGGGGAAATGCTCTTAAAGTAGTTGACCAATTCCTTGGCTCTGCAACCGTAGGTTCCTAAATGCAAATCACTTACAACAGCCACATCTATTTTTCTTCTTTCCATGGTTGGATAAGGTTTTCCAAAAGTCCCGAGATACTGTTACCATAACATGAAGGGTTTGTAAAGAAATTGTTAGCATTTGCTTTTTTAGATCTGTTTTTTGGGAACTTGATCGGATTCATGTCTTGGTATTGTACAACTTTCGCAAAGCTTTGGCTGTGCTGAATATTGATTGCAGGAAAGATGCGTGTAGCTTGTATGAATTAGTCGATTATGTACAGATCAGTATTCTTTATTCTTGTTTTCTTTTTGAATCAATCTTTTGCGCAAGTAAGAAACACAGGTAGTTCTATTAGTGTAAAGGACGCACAGGAGATATTAGCACATCATAATAAAGTAAGAAAGAAAGTGGGTAGCCCTGCTTTAAGCTGGAGTACAAAACTATCGGCTTATGCGCAATCATGGGCCGATCATCTGGCCAATGAAAATAATTGTGAAATAGAACATCGGTCTGTTTGCGGAGAAGACGGCAAGACCTATGGTGAAAATATATTTTGGGGAAGTTCAGCTACATCCTATAAACCAATCGATGCTTCTGTATCATGGTACAGTGAAATAAAAAAGTATTCTTATGCAAAATTAAATGGGAGTAATTGGCACAGCACCGGCCATTACACTCAAATGGTTTGGAAGAATACAGAAGAAGTGGGAGTAGGGGTTGCCATCTGTCCGCATGGAGCACTCATCATTGTTGCTAATTATTATCCAGCCGGTAATTTTATGGGTCAGTATCCTTATTGATATGTCATCGGATCTGCCAATGACACATTGTTTAAAATATTGAAAATGAATGCTGTATAAAATTATTTTTTTAACGCAGCGTACGCAGAGAAATTATTGTGGATTCAAAGCCGTCTCTTTTTCCAACTGTCTGAATTGAGGAACGCAGAGGAAAATCCTTA
>CAIMKO010000114.1 GCA_903841915.1 uncultured Chitinophagaceae bacterium
AGTGTTTTTATTATAAGTTCAATACCAATCCCATTTAAATCGCCACAGGTAAATCCTATAATTGGCTTTTGAAGTTCATTGCTCATTCAGAAAAATTATATGTAAAAATAAGGATTATTAACCGCAAGTTGCTAGTATCACAACTGGTTCTGGCTTATTCAATGGCCTTTCGGTGGGGCTGGCTTAAAAAAACTTAATTTCGTGCCAATGGAATATCGATTAAAAAAATCACTCGGGCAGCACTTCTTAAAGGATGAATCGATCTGTATAAAGATGGTGGATATACTTCAGTCGGAGCCCTTTACCCAATTATTGGAAGTGGGTCCTGGTGCAGGGGCACTCACAAAATTTTTATTGCCGATTAAAAACATTGATTTCAAAGCAGTGGAATTGGATGATGAAAAAGTAACATATTTAGAATTGACCTATCCTTCCATCAAGGGGAAAATCATTCATCAGGACTTTTTGCATATTGACATTCCATTTGAAAATGAATTTACTGTGATTGGTAATTTTCCATATAATATTTCTACTCAGATTGTTTTTAAAGTGGTGGAATGGAAGCAACAAGTGCCCATTATGATCGGGATGTTTCAAAAAGAAGTGGCGCAACGAATTGCATCAAAACCCAATACCAAAGTATATGGAATTATGAGTGTATTGGTGCAGGCTTTTTACGAAGTGGAATATTTATTTGATGTGCCACCTGAAAGTTTTAATCCGCCACCGAAAGTGATGAGCGGAGTAATTCGGTTGAAGCGAAAGGATACAGTTGTAGATATGAAAAGTGAAAAAGCTTTGTTTGTTTTAGTGAAAGCTGCTTTTAATCAAAGACGAAAAATGTTAAGAAATGCTGTTCGTGGTTTATTTGATGAAACAGTATTGGTAGATGAGATATTTAATAAAAGGGCCGAACAATTAAGTATAGAAGATTTTGCAGCACTTAGTTTTCGGATGCGATAATTTTTAAAAAAAGAATAGAATGGAAAGAACTGTATTGATAACAGCCAATGTTCATCAGTATCTTAAGGATAAATTACAAAGTCATGGTTTTAAATTAATATTTATTCCCGGCATTGGAGATGCGGCATTATTGCATGCTATGGAGGATATTGAAGGATTGATAGTAGATACCAGAGTTGTAAATAAGGAAATGATTGATAGAGCAACTAAGTTAAAGTGGATTGGAAGATTGGGTAGCGGCATGGAACTTATTGATACGGAATATGCTGCATCAAAAGGTATTACTTGTGTAAGCAGTCCGGAAGGAAATTGTAATGCCGTGGCGGAACATGAGTTAGGATTGCTGCTGGCATTAATGAATAGAATTTCTTCAAGTAACCTGGAAATAAAAGAAGGCAAATGGTTAAGAACAGAAAACAGGGGAGAAGAATTAACAGGTAAAACAATTGGAATTATTGGCTTTGGAAATACAGGTTCTGCTTTTGCTAAAATCTTATCGGGTTTTGATGTAACAGTATTAGCGTTTGATAAATACAAAAAAGGATTTGCCAAAGAATATGTTCAGGAAACGACCATGGAAGAGTTGTTTAAAAAAGCCGATGTGGTTAGCCTTCATGTACCCTTAACAGAAGAAACATTTCATTTAGCAAATGATATTTTCTTTGATTCATTTGAAAAAAAGCCCTATTTCCTAACTACATGTAGGGGAAAAGTAACTGATACATTAGCATTAAAGAGGGCGCTAAAAGCTGGCAAAATAAGAGCCGCCGGATTAGATGTTTTAGAAAACGAAAAGCTTGATTCATATACTCAGGCTGAATCTGAAAGCTTGAAATGGTTATTGGCCCAGGCTAACACCTTAATTACCCCTCATATAGCAGGTTATAGTCAGGAAGCTTATTATAAAATGGCTAAAATAGTGCTCGATAAACTAGGATTTATATAGTGTAGGGGGTATAGAAAATTACAATTCTTTGTTTTTACAAAAGATTTTCTATTTTTGCAGACCTACAACGCTACAATCAAATGTGGCGTTGTATTTTTTTTAAGACTTCTAAACAGAAAGTGTATGAGTGATTATGTAACACAGGAGACCTTCGACAAGATGAGGGAAGAGCTGCACAGGATGAAATCTATTGATCGTCCTGCATCTTCAAGAGCGATTGGGGAAGCAAGAGAAAAAGGTGATTTGAAAGAGAATGCCGAATATGATGCAGCAAAAGAAGCTCAAGGCATGCTTGAAGCTAAGATTAAACAATTGGAAGGAGTTATTAGCAACGCCAAAATTGTGGACCCAGGTACCCTTGATACGAGCAAGGTTACCATATTAACTAAAGTAACCATTACAAATTTGGCTACTAAAAAGACCATGGTATATCAGATTGTAGGTGAAAAGGAAGCCGATTTGAAATTGGGTAAGATTTCTGCAAGTTCGCCTATTGGAAAGGGTTTATTAGGAAAAGTAGTTGGGGAAGTGGCAGAAGTGCAGGCTCCAAATGGGATTGCCAAGTTTAGAATTGAGAACATCACGATTTAAGGATTCATCTTTTTATAATTGCCCCATCGGAATTTAACTGATGGGGCATTTTTTTTAGGATATTTGATGGAATAAATTTTCTATTATGACCATCTTCTCCAAAATTATTGCCGGCGAGATACCATGTTACAAAATTGCAGAAAATGAAAAGTTCTTTGCATTTCTAGACATTTTTCCAATGGTAAAAGGCCATGTGTTAGTAATTCCTAAAATAGAAACGGATCATTTTTTTGATTTGTCTGCAGATTATTTAGCTGAAATTTTATTGTTCTCACGCCCTATTGCAAAAGCCATAGAAAGGGCATTTGAGTGTAACAGGTGCGGTATTAGTGTAATGGGGTTAGAAGTTCCGCATGCTCATTTGCATTTAGTGCCTATCAATAATGCGGATGATTTAAATTTTACTCGGGAGAAATTGAAACTTAGTCCAGATGATTTTGTGGATATACAAGAATTGATTTTGTATAATCTCTAATTCTATTTTTTTACGCGCTCAGGATTTTTAGCAATAAAATCATCCCATCCTTTTAAACCCTTTACAGCTGTGCCAAGCACAGAAGAGGTTTGGTAATGATGGCAAAGCGCTACAGCTAAAGCATCTGTGGCATCAAAATATTTTGGTTGTTCATCTATAGACAACACACGTTGTAACATTTTCCATACCTGATCTTTATCTGCATTACCATTACCGGTGATTGACTGCTTTATTTTTTTAGGAGAGTATTCTGTAACAGATAATTTTGCCTGCATGGCAGCAGCAATGGCAACGCCTTGTGCCCTGCCAAGTTTTAGCATACTTTGAACGTTTTTTCCAAAAAATGGAGCTTCAATGGCAAAAGTGTTGGGTTGATATAATTTGATGAGCTCTATTACTTTGGTATGGATCATTTCTAAACGAGCGTAAATATCTTTTTGCTGAGAAAGTTTCAGTACATCCATCAACAAAACCTGTGGGAGGTTGTTTTCTATTCTTAAAAGAGCATATCCCATAACGGTAGTACCGGGGTCGATGCCTAATATGATCTGAGCTTTTTTATTCATCGTAGTAAAATTAATCTATTTGGCAGCTATTTTTCAGTCTCGTGATGTTAACCGTTCTTTGCACTGATTTAAAATCTAAGGAACTGTCTAGAAAACTTAAAATATTCCTGAATTATTTTGTGGGCCCCGCACTTTTTGTGTGGCTATCTTTTTCTATTTATCGGCAGGTCAAGCAACAAGGAGACGTTCAGGTTTCCTGGCATTTAATTAGAGATGCTTTTTTGGGTTCATCAAACTGGAAAATTATTGTTGTGGTAA
>CAIMKO010000115.1 GCA_903841915.1 uncultured Chitinophagaceae bacterium
AAGCCGAATAATGGGGGAAGCAGTATCGGCATGAGTAAAGTGAATAAAACAGAAGAGCTGCAAGCTGCATTAGACAAGGCTTTTAAAGAAGATGATCAGATACTGATCGAAGACTTCATCAGTGGAAGAGAATTCACCATTGGTGTTTTTAAAACAAAAGGGGAGATCATCGTATTGCCCATCACAGAAGTAACGACAAATAATGAGTTCTTTGATTTTGAAGCAAAATATCAG
This sequence comes from uncultured Chitinophagaceae bacterium, assembly GCA_903841915.1. Classification (GTDB taxonomy): domain Bacteria; phylum Bacteroidota; class Bacteroidia; order Chitinophagales; family Chitinophagaceae; genus CAIQDX01. The sequence continues at coordinate 235 of CAIMKO010000115.1, forward strand.
GGAAAGAGCGAAGAAACTACTCCTGCAAAAATTGATGAAAGCGTAGCGGATAAATTAAGAGCTGCTGCGTTGCAGGTATATGAAATATTGAACTGCAGAGGTGTTGTGCGTATTGATTTTATTTTCAATGAGGCAAAGAATGAACCCTATATGCTGGAAGTGAACACTGTACCCGGGCAAAGTGCGGCAAGTGTGATACCACAGCAGGTAAAAGTAAAAGGCTGGACCTTAAAAGATTTTTATACTGCTGTGATCGAAGAAGCTTTTGCATAAAAAATAAAAATTCTTTCAGAATTACTTTATATTCAATTTTGCAATCAGATCAACTAAAATACAGTAAGTGTTTAAATTTATAACAGCAAAACCGCTTTGGGCAAATATTCTAGCAGGCATTGTTATTTTAATGGTGCTGATCGTTTCTTTTTTCTTTTTATTGGATTGGATGACCGGTCATAATCAATACGAGAAAGTGCCATCAGTGGTCTCGCAAAATATTGACGCTGCCCGAATAAACCTAGCCGCTAAAGGATTTGCTGTTGAGATCGCAGACTCTGTTTATGAAAATTCAATTGGAGCATTAAGTGTAGTAAAACAATCTCCCGAAGCAGATGCACTGGTAAAAAGTGGCCGTACCATTTACCTAACGATTAATCGTGCTGTACCTCCCCAGGTTGCGATGCCTAATCTGGTGGGCTTTTCCAGTCGCAGTGCAGAAATGTATCTAACCAGCCTCGGACTAAAACTGGGAGATACCTATTATCGTGCAGATATTGCCCGCAATGCCGTATTAGAACAACGATATAACGATGAAGTGATCAAAGAAGGAACGAAGATCCCGTTGGGTAGTATTATTAATTTAGTGTTGGGAACCGGTGAAGGAAGCGGAGAATTGTTTGTACCCAATCTGGTAGGATTAACTTTAGCTCAGGCAAGAAGTCAATTGGCAACTTTGGGATTGAATATAGGATCAGTCATTCCCGTTGAGGCAGTAAAAGATAGTTCCAATGCATTTATCGTGCGGCAAAACCCGGAAGTATCTATTGAACCGGAACCCGGACAAAAGATCATCAATAAACTCAGGGCAGGGCAATTGATCGATGTTTATATCAGTAGTACTGCCCCGATAAAAGATTCTATTATATCACACTAAATAAATCATTGAATGAAAACAATTACCGTAGAAGAAGTTAAAGCAAGATTGGATGCCGGCGAACAATTGAACTTATTGGATGTTCGCGAACCTCATGAAAATGCAGATTTTAATATCGGGGGTATTTTATTGCCTCTGGGGAAAGTTCAAACCATGCAGATAGACGATATAGAAGACCTTCGTGATAAAGAAGTTTTGATCTATTGCAGAAGCGGAAATAGGAGTGGACAAGCTTGTATGATACTGGAACAAATGGGATTTGCTAATGTTTCAAATGTAGTGGGAGGGATGTTAGATTGGCAGGCCAAATTCACAAAGTAAAATGATTATCATATTCGAAATGCTTGCTTCTAATCATCAGGAGCAGGCATTTTTATTTATACTTTTCCTGTTTCACAAAGATTTTTAAGCATCAGCAAATGTTTACCCCATTGAAAATTACAATAACCGCAAAACCTTGTTTGCTTTTTCCATCCGCTGTGTTTAAAATCTAAATAGAGTACACCATCTGTTTCATCGATCTCGAATAATATTTTTGTCCCTACCCATTCAGCATGGCTCTCCAAGCATTCCCATTCCAAACGATCGTTTGGAACAAGATCAATGATCTTCATTTTGTTGGTGAGTTTTGGATTTACCACAAATTCATTTACAAAACCTAATTCTGCTTTTGCGTTACAATCGGGTATCCACCAGCGTGATAAACCTTCTTGTGTAGTGATGGCCTGATAAATGGTGGCTTTGTTGCTGTGGATATCGATACGATGATAAATGGTTGCCATAAAAAGCAGATTAATGCTACCAAGTTAGCAAAATAAATTAAGTATTGTTTTACTAAAAAAATGACAGCCTTTTTAGGTCCAACGATAGTGGATTCCTAGTTCGGATGGTGAATGCCAAAGAAGGAGTTGATTATTGCCTTTGAATTATCGTATAAATGCTGTTCATCAACTATTGAATGAACTGATCTACTCTCTTTATGGATCATCAATGTCAGTTGTCAAAATAAAAAAGTGCGATGATCTTATTCATCGCACTTTCTTATTATT
>CAIMKO010000116.1 GCA_903841915.1 uncultured Chitinophagaceae bacterium
AAATTCAGATGAAAAAGAATAATCCTGATATCACAAGTCTCACAGCACTGAATGAAAAAATTGATGCATTGCATACAAGAAAAGAGGAACTGGAAAATAAATTAGAAAATAACTGGGAATTTTTGCAGGATAACTATTCACTTTTGATTCGAAACAGCATTTTTAAAAGAGTAACATTTCTCAGAAAAAATACAATCTTAAATACTGTCCTTTCAATTCCTAAAGTTCAGGATGCTGTCAGCACAATTTTAGACAAAGTATCACTAAAAATAGAAGAACTGATATTCAGTTTACTTGAAAAAGCTTTCCCAAAAAAAGATGGATGAACCCCTATTTCACAATAAGACCCGCGATAAATAAAACAGCCAGGATATACATTACGATACTGATCTCTTTATAACGGCCACTCAGTGCTTTCAACAGAACAAAACTGATCATTCCAAAGCTGATCCCCTCGGCAATACTGTAAGTAAAGGGCATCATGATGATCGCCAAAAAAGCAGGTAATGATTCCGTGATATCAGAAAAGTCAATATGCCTTACTTCTCCCATCATCAACAATCCAACAATGATCAATGCCGAAGAAGTGGCTGCAGCAGGGATCATGGCAAATAGGGGCGCAAAAAATAATGATAATAAGAACATGATTGCCACAGTAAATGCTGTTAAACCCGTTCTTCCTCCCGATGCTATGCCGGCAGCACTTTCAACATAACAACTGATCACACTGGTTCCCAAAATACCTGCTGAAGTTGTTGCAACTGCATCAGACAACAAAGCTTTTTTTACATTCGGGACCTTCCCGTCTTTTAATAAGCCCGCTGCAGAGGAACAGCCGATCAAAGTGCCCACGGTATCAAATAAATTTACACTTAATAAAGTGAACAAGATGATCAACATATCCCAGGAAAATATTTTTGTGAATTGCATCTTGAAGAAAACAGGTGCAATAGATGGCGGCATGCTTATCAACTTTCCGCCATCAGGTAAATGAGTTAATCCGAATGGGATTCCAACAATTGTTGCAACCAATATCCCGATCAACAATGCGGCGCTTATTTTTTTGTACATCAGCACAGCACTGATCAGTAATCCAACCACGACCAAAATGGCTGCATAAGATCGCATATCTCCTAATTTTACGATCACACCATCTAATTTATTATTACCGATATGAACCATCCCTGTTTCGACGATACCGGCATTTACCAATCCGATCAAAGCAATAAAAAGGCCGATACCAACTGAGATCGCATATTTTAAATTCAAAGGAATACTGTTAATGATCAGTTCCCGGACATTCAGCAATGAAAGAATGATGAATAAAACACCTTCCAGGAAAACAGCAGTCAATGCAAACTGCCAGGTATAGCCCATTCCTAAAACAATCGTATAAGCAAAGAATGCATTCAATCCCATTCCGGGCGCTTGTGCAATGGGAAGATTGGCGTACAATGCCATCATTAAACAACCAATTGCTGCAGCTAATGCTGTTGACACAACAACAGCATTAAAGTCCATTCCTGTTTTAGATAAGATCAAAGGGTTGACCACTAAAATATAGGCCATTGTTGAGAAAGTGGTCAGCCCGGCTAGAACTTCTGTTCGTACTGAAGTATGATGATGCTTTAATTGAAATATTCTTTCCAGCATATGATTTTACAGTTGAAGGTCTAATGTATCAATTGTAGCGCAGAAACCTTACTGAAATAGAATTTATTTATTCACCCGATATACATCAGTCTTTATAAAAATTCATCCAATCGAACTATCTTTCATAAAAGAAATTTTGTGAAAAAGATATTCATCATTGGTGGTACAACATTCGACCATATTGTTTATTTACCACAACTGCCAAAACCAGTTCCGCAAACCATTCATGTGGCACCTTTTCATGAAGCTACCGGATCAACCGGGTCCGGCAAAGCTTTGAATCTCACCAAACTTGCCCTGCCAAATACTTTACATTCTATCATAGGTGATGATGAGTTCGGGAAAAAAATAATCTCATTTTTAAAAGAACAATCTGTCGATTTTATTTATGATATTGACCCTAAAGGAACAGAACGACATTTCAATATCATGGATGCGGATGGCGGAAGGATCTCTATGTTCATCACACAATCATCTTCTGAAATTTCTCTGCACATTGAAAAGATCGAAGAAGAGATTAAAGATGCTGCTATTGTCGTTTTGAATATCATTCCCTATACTTTACAATTGTTCCCACTATTGAAAAAATATGCTAACCCCATTTGGACAGATCTTCACGATTATAATGAAGGCAATCCTTACCATGAACCTTTCATTGAAGCGGCTGATTATATTTTTTTAAGTTCGGACAACCTTAACGACTATAAAACAACTATGCAGCAATTAATGGCTCGAAAAAAAGAGTTGGTTGTTTGTACACACGGCAAAAATGGTTCTACAGCACTCACAAAAAATGGGGAATGGATCGATCAGCCCGCAATTCAAGGCTTGCAATTGAAAGATGCCAATGGCGCAGGAGATAGTTTTTTCTCAGGCTATTTATTCGGAAATCTCAACAATTTTGATGTTCAGAAATGCCTGCAGTTAGGAACGATCTGTGCCGCTTATTGCATTACTTCATTACAACTCTGTAACGCTGATTTAAATGAAATTGTATTGATGAATGTGTGGGAAAAAGAATTTGCCATTAAATGAGCAAACCCATCAACATAAAGAATACAAGAGGCCATTTCATTATTCATGAATGGCTTGCAGGAAAAGGTTTTCAACCGTTTGCATTTCAGGAAGAAACATGGCAGCATATTCTTCATCATAAAAGCGGATTAGTAAATGCTCCCACCGGATGTGGTAAAACTTTTTCTGTTTTTCTCGGCGCATTGATACAGTTCATCAACCAGCATCCGGATGATTATCAAAACAAAAAAAATAATGGTCTGCAATTATTGTGGATCACCCCGCTGCGTGCTTTGGCAAAAGACATTGGCCGGGCCATGGAACAAGTGGTCGATGAATTGGGAATGAACTGGAAGATCGGTATCCGTAACGGTGATACAGAGATTTCAGAGCGGCAAAAACAAAAACGCAATATGCCCGAAGTACTCATTATCACTCCGGAAAGCCTGCATTTGCTGCTGGCCCAGAAGAATAATTCCGAATTATTTCAAACACTCAAAATCATAGCTGTAGATGAATGGCACGAATTGATGGGAAGTAAGCGCGGAGTGCAGGTGGAATTGGCAATTAGTCATATTGTCAATTGTCAAAACTCAAAAGTAAATGAAGAAATAACAGCAACCCATTCACCTTTCACTTTTGAGGTTTCACCCATCTCCCTCTGGGGCATTTCCGCCACCATCGGCAATTTGCAACAGGCCAAAGAAGTCTTATTATGTCCTTTGAAACAAAAAGGAATCATTGTGCAGGCCAGATTGGATAAACAGATAAAAGTTGAAACCATTATTCCGGATGAAATAGAAAAATATCCCTGGGCCGGACATCTCGGTATCAAACTTGCAGAAAAGATCATTCCCATCATCGAACAAAGCAATACAACACTCATCTTCATCAATACAAGAGGCATGAGTGAAACATGGTATCAGACCATTTTGAATATTGCGCCTCAACTGGCAGGCGCCATTGCACTACATCATGGAAGTATTGAAAGAGAACTGCGAAACTGGATCGAAGATGCATTGCATACCCAAAAATTAAAAGCAGTTGTTTGTACTGCAAGTCTGGACCTGGGAGTTGATTTTCGACCCGTTGATACTGTGATTCAGGTAGGTTCACCAAAAGGGGTTGCTCGTTTTTTACAACGTGCAGGAAGAAGCGGCCATGCCCCCGGCGATATTAGTAAAATATTTTTCCTTCCTACACATTCGCTCGAATTAATGGAATCGGCCGCATTACAGCAAGCCATCAAAGAAAATATCATTGAGAGCAAGGAACCCATGCAGCTTTGCTTCGATGTACTTACGCAATATCTCTGCACACTTGCTGTGGGAGAAGGTTTCAGGCCCGAGGAAATTTTTAAAGAAGTTAAAAGTACTTATTGCTTTTCTGATATGACCGAAGATGAATGGCGTGCCATTTTACACAATATCACCGAAGGCGGCATCGCATTGCAGCATTATGATGAATACAAAAAAGTAGAAATTGTGGATGGCCTATATCAGATCAGTAATAGAAGAATTGCCATGCGGCATCGCATGCATATCGGTACGATCGTAAGCGACGCCATGCTGAAAGTAAAACTCATGAATGGAAAATTCATCGGTGTGGTGGAAGAATGGTTTGTGAGTCGCATGGAATCCGGAACTGTTTTTACACTGGCGGGAAGAAATCTTGAATTGATCGGGATTAAAGAAATGACGGCGATCGTTAAACCTTCTTCATCAAAAAAATCGATCGTGCCAAGTTGGACAGGGGGTAGAATGTCGCTCTCTGCAAATCTTGGTTTGATGTTGCGCAAAACATTAGACAGTGTATCTTCTTCTTCTAGAAAAAAATTACCCCTCGAATTAAAAGCACTATTGCCATTATTTGATCTCCAGAAACAATTATCACATGTTCCTAAAGCAAATGAATTATTAATAGAACAGATCGAAACAAAAGACGGTTATCATTTATTTGTATATCCTTTTGAAGGAAGGCTGGTGCATGAAGCGATGGCAGCATTATTGGCTCATCGCATCGGGCAAATAACACCCATCACTTTTTCCATTGCGATGAATGATTATGGTTTTGAATTATTAAGTGATCAGCCTATTCCCGTTGATGACAGCAATGCACAGGAATTATTCAGTGCAGAAAATCTATTGAACGATATTCAAAAAAGTGTGAACAGTGCAGAAATGGCAAGCCGTAAATTCAGGGATATTGCAGTGATCGGTGGATTGATCTTTCAGGGATATCCGGGCGAACAAAAAAAAGCAAGGCATTTACAATCTTCTGCAGGCTTACTTTTCAGGGTCTTCAGCGAATATGAACCGAATAATATTCTATTGCGTCAGGCTTATCAGGAAGTGTTTGATCAGCAAATGGAAGAAGTTCGTTTGCGCAATGCATTGCAACGCATTAAAGAAAGCAATATCATCATTACCTATCCAAAACAATTAACACCGTTTTGTTTTCCTATTAAAGTGGATGACCTTAACAGGAATAATCTTTCTTCCGAAAAGATGGAAGACCGAATTAAAAGAATGCAGGCACAATTGGAAAAATAAAAAAGCAGATAAGACATTGAATCTTATCTGCCATTAAGAATCAAATAAAAATTATTTATTGATCAGATATTTGCGCTGCAAAGTGTAAAGAATTACAAACAACACCAAAATACCATATCCGATACCTAATGCCACTGGCCCTTGCGCAAATGCAGCTTTTCCCAAGAATAAAATCATACCAATTACAGGAAATATCTCTCCGATCAACCACAAATAATAACCCTGCTGTTTAAGTTTACGCATTTGTAAAGCACCATAAGTGCATAAAACACACCCAATCAATGTTAATACAAGAATCGGAATTTTGTTAGCGGCAGCAACTTTAGCGGCTTCCAATGCTTCCGGTGTCATCATTTTTTTTGCAAATTCAGGAAGATCTGGATTATTCATTGCAGCTTCCATTTTAGTAATACCACTTTCAGCAGTAATGAATTGATAAATACCCATGATAAATCCTAGGGCACTTCCAATAAAAGTCAATACTGTTAAGGTTTTTAAACTTCCGTATTCCGGTCCGGTAGTTTCTTCTGTAAATGCGTCTGACATAATGTAGGTTTTGGTTGAGGTAATGAATTTAAAGTTCTATAAAGAAACGAAAACTAATAATTAAAAACAATACTATTGTGATTATTTTAGTTTTACCATTTATTAGTAGCATGAAGGCAGCATTTTATTACAAACTGAAGGAAAATAATTTTTGGTTATCGCCGCAACGTTCATTGTTCTGGGAAGAAGAAAAAGCTTTAATTGTTTCAGACCTACATTTTGGTAAAACAGGTCATTTTCGAAAAAGTGGCATCGGCATTCCACAAAATGTTTTTAAAGAAGATATTCAGCGGCTGATCGATCAGATCAGTTCTTTTAAACCGAAGCAGTTAATTATTGTAGGCGATCTGTTTCACAGCGAAGCCAATAAAGAAATGGATCTGTTTATAAAATGGAGAAATGACCTTTCTTCCATTCAATTCAATTTGATAAAAGGTAATCACGATATTTTAAACGATGCATGGTACCAACAGTCGAATATTAATGTCTATCAAAATGAGATGATCGTTCATGATTTTCGTTTTGTACATGATGTAACAACTGTGACTGAGAGTTCCACTTTATATTCTTTTACAGGACATATTCACCCCGGCATACAAGTCAGCGGTATTGCCAAACAAAGCCTGCGTTTTCCTTGTTTTTATTTTGGAAAAGAATATGCAGTGCTGCCTGCGTTTAGCAGGTTTACCGGCTTGCATTTAATTGAGCCCAAAAAGAAGGAGCATATATTTGCAATCGTAGATCATTCGATCATTCAAACGCAATAATTGATATTTCTAAGAAGTTAAATATTTCTCGCGGCGGCACAACGACGCAAAGAAGAAACGCTACGCCCTTGCCTCGTTTCGTGAAATTCTAAAACTTTAAAGTATAGGAAACCGGTCGCTGCGCCGTTGCGTGAAACAAAAAAAAGCTCCGATAGAGATCGGAGCTTTACTTACTAACACATCAAACTTAAAAAAAATTATACAAAGAACCCTCGAATGCTAGGTTCACTACGAAAGTCTTTGCGCTCTTTGTATCCTTTGCGGACTTTGCGTGAAATACTTAATTCATTTTCTTTTTTAAACTGGTTACCTGTTCCTGCAGATTATTTACGATTCCCGCCAGTTGATTCACATCCCAGCGTTGCACCGTATTTGCCTTCTGCATGATATATACAGCTTTCCATACTTCAAGAACATCTTCAGCATTTACATGATAGGGTTCATACTGTGGATTATCACTGATCAGTGTCAATTTATTTTTTGCCCTGTTATTTTTCACCACGCGTTTATACACCACACCTTCGCTCTTGGAAAGCACAACATAAGTATTGCTGTTCTTCAACTCCTCAAGGTCATCGATCTTTTCACCAACGATCACACTGCCGCTGGGTGTAGGCAACATACTATCGCCCAATATCTCAAAAGCACGATATTGCCCCGGGGCCAGCATGGGCAAAGTGAATGTATTCAACTCGTCCAGAAAATCAGGGTCAGCATAACCTGCCATATAACCGGCAGCCGCTTTTACAGGCACGAACTGAATTTCTGCAACAGTGGCTTCACTCATTTTAAGTTTACGACGCTGATCCAGATAACTGACCCCTTTAGCATTGGTCATGTCCTTTAATAACAAGTCTTCAAAACTTATTTTAAAGATGTCGCATAGAATTTTCTGCACTTCCAATTTAGGTTCAGCCCGCTCTTCTTCGTATGCTCCTATCAAAGAACGTTTTACTTTTAATTTGTTGGCACATTCTTCCTGTGTCCATCCGCGCAACTTGCGCAGGTAACGAAGATTTTTTCCGGCGTAACTCATAACTAATGAATTTAGATGCAATTTACTAAATTATTTAGTTCTTCCAAATTTATTTTCTATTAACAGCAAACAGTCACTTTTATTTGCATTCTCCTTTCTTTGGCAAAAGGACTGATTGAGACATTTTTGAGAGATATTATTCCCTCCAAAAAACATTCCCTAAATTTTTTTATCTTACTTCCTCAAACCAAAACCTATGCGCCTACTTAGCTTTTTATTGATCGCCATTCTTTGTATCTCCTGCAACAGCAAAAAAGAAAATAATGATCGTCTGGCAAAATCATCCAGAGAAAATAAGAACGGTTGGGTCTATGTTCATTTAGAAGGCAGCCCTGCTAACATCGGTTATCAACACGGCTATTTATTGTCAACAGAAATTGATACAGCTATTCAATCTGTAAGTTATTATTTGGACCATGAAACAAAAAGGGACTGGAATTTTTATCGTACTTGTGCAAAGAATTTTCTCTGGCCTAAATTAGACCCTGAATACAAAGATGAGATCAAAGGTATTGCAGAAGGTTTGCAGGCAAAAGGCTTGAAATATGACAGTCTCGACATCACTGCTTACAACGGTATGATGGAGCTCGCATTTTATTATGTACCTCAATTAATGGATAAAATAAAACCCGGCAGTGGCGATAACAAAGCGCCCGGCAATTGTAGTGCTTTTATTGCAACAGGCAGTTTTACAAAAGACGGTAAGATCGTGATGGGGCATAATAACTGGACAGAATATATATTCGGTCAGTACTGGAATGTGATCGCGGATATCATTCCTGAAAAAGGCAATCATATATTAATGGATTGCATGCCGGGCTTCATTCACAGCGGTGATGATTTTTTAATCACTGCCAACGGAATTTTAATTACGGAGACCACCATCACGCAATTCAAAGGTTTTGATTCGACCGCTATCCCTGAATTTGCCCGTGCAAGAAAAGCAGCACAATATGGTAATAGCATTGATGAGGTAGTGAAAATTTTCTCCACTGATAACAATGGTGGTTATGCGAACGACTGGTTGATCGGCGACACCAAAACAAATGAAGTGGCTAAATTAGAACTGGGTTTAAAATATTATCACCTATGGAGAAGCAAGGATACGGCAATGATCGGTTCCAACTTCCCGATCGACAGCACATTGATCAAAGCTGAGACAACATTTGATGTGAATGATAAAACAACTTCACCCAATGCAAGAAGAACCAGAATGGAAAAACTGATCTCTGACCTCAAAGGGAAATTAGATGCTGAAACAGGAAAAGTTTTAGAAGCCGATCATTACGATGTATTACAAAACAAGAATGCCAATAACCGCTGTGTTGTTTGCGGGCATATTGATGAAGATCCATTGGGTTGTAAAGAATGGGATAATGCAGCTTATTATCCGATGGGTGCCGTTCAATCAAAAGTCACGACTGCTGATCTTGCAAAGGATATGAAATTCTGGGCGCATATGGGACATCCCTGCGGGCAAGATTTTATCGGCTCCGTATTTTATAAACTGCATCCCGAATATCAATGGCAGGAAAAATATTTGAAGGAAATGAAAGCTCATCCGTGGACCTTGTTTGAAGCAAAAAAATGATCGCTGATCTAACAAAGAAAAAAAATCGGGAAGCATATAGCTGTAAAAATGAACAAGTCAGGACTTGGATATGATCTTTTCAATATCAACCCCTTTAGTTAAAGGTACTCGCACAAAAAATTCTGTACCAATCCCGGCGGAACTTGTAAATCCTGTTTCGCCTTTTAAATATCTTTCTGTTAAGAGTTTGATGGAATAGGTTCCCAACCCATGCCCCACACCTTTTGTAGAGAAAGAACGTTGAAAAACCTGAGCCTGTACTTTGGCCGACATGAAGCTATTATTCTTGATGGTGAAGATCACAAAATCTTTATCATTTTTGCAATTCAATATGACGGTATCCCCGTCTTTGCTGGCTTCCAGTGCATTCTTCAACATGTTGATCAGAACACGTTTTAGCAACACTTCATCACTTGAAATGATCTCTGAAACTGCAGCATCATCTATCACAATATTCTTCCCTTTTGAAATAGTATGATGTGATAAATAGGCAATCGTTTCTTTCAAGACCATTGCGGTGGAAATATTCATGAAATTGGGTTCCAGTTCTCCACTCTCTGCAATGGTCAATGCACGTTGCGTCATGATCTCTTCCAGCAACTCCTTACCCATTTTATTGATCAGCTTAATATACTCTGTTGTATCATGACTATTATTGGTAACCATCAAAATATCTGTAATGCCTTTCAACCCTCCTGCGATATTGATCACATCATGAAAGAATATCTTTTCCAGCATGGTTCGGCGTTTTGCATCGCTGATATCGTCAATAGAAAGTATAGAATATGCATTGCCCTTAAATTCAAATGGTGACGAGGTAACCCGAAGATCCAAAAACTCATTCTTGCCATCTTTATGAGCAGTGATCCTGCATTCTTTCGTAACTTTTTTAAGACTTTCCTGACTTTCTAAAATTGCATTCACAGCACCGCAATACCTGCATTTATCGGAAGTACCGCAACCAGCTTCTGATAACCCGGCATTAATGCAGTTGACTGCTTCACCCGGCCTTAAACCCAGAAGACTCTCTTCATCAACAATACCCAGAAAATTAAGTAATGCTTCATTTCCAAAAACGATCTGTCGTTCTTTATTTAAAATAGCAACAACCTCCGGTAAAGCATCGATCACCGTCTTTACATATTCAGTATCATGTAATTGATCATGATCTGCCTTTATTTTTTTATTTGTTGCTCTGGGAGCAGGTGCAAATGATGTAAACTTCTTCATAAGACAACTTGTAGAAAAATGAATCGTTGAATATAAAGCTACAATTTTAGAAACAGATTTTACTCAGCAATTTTACCATTCGGCTCTTGCACTGGGATTCACATCCAATTCACTAAACTCGCCTGCCAGAAATTTATGATAAGCTGTAATGGCAATCATGGCTGCATTATCCGTACAATATTCAAAGGAAGGAATAAAGGTTTTCCATCCATGTTTCTCGCCCATTTGCTGCAATGCAATACGCAACCCGCTGTTCGCACTTACGCCACCCGCAATGCAAACCTGTTTCACCCCTGTATGATCCACTGCTTTCTTTAATTTCTTCATCAGAATATTGATGATACTATATTGAACAGATGCACAGAGATCATTCAGGTTATTTTGAATAAACCCTTCTTCCTGCTTCTGTAAAAAGTATAAGACAGAAGTTTTTAATCCGGAAAAGGAAAAATTCAGTTCTGGTATCTGCGGTTCTGCAAATTTGAATTTTAAGGGATCCCCAAGTTTGGCATATTTATCGATCAATGGTCCGCCGGGGTATGGCAATCCCAATAATTTTGCCGTTTTATCAAATGCCTCACCTGCTGCATCATCAATGGTCTCACCGATCACTTTTAAATTCAAGGCTGCATTTGCTAAAACAATCTGCGTATGTCCGCCACTTACCGTTAAACAAAGGAAAGGGAATGAAGGCTTTTCATCTGCGATCAAATTAGCCAATACATGTGCCTGCATATGATGAACGGCGATCAATGGTTTATCCAATGCCAATGACAATGATTTCGCAAATTGAGTGCCGACCAATAAACTTCCTATTAAACCCGGGGCTTGTGTGAATGCAATGGCATCAATATCCTGGATCGTGAATTGTGGATCCTGGGTTAATTGAACTTGTTTGATGGCGGCATCAACAACCGGAACAATATTCTGCATATGTGCACGGCTAGCCAATTCAGGAACAACTCCACCATATTTTTCATGCACGGTTTGATTGGCGATATAATTAGATAATATCTTTCCATCCACACAAACAGAAGCGGAGGTCTCATCGCAGGAAGATTCTATTGCAAGAATGGTGATGCTCAATGTTAAATTTTAAAGGTTGAATGAAATGCAAATCTAATTCAACATTTAGCATTTAGCATTCAACATAATTATTTTGTTCTGATCGCAACAACTGGATCCATCCTTGCAGCGATCGTTGCCGGAATGATACCTGATAAAACGCCGAGAACAGTACAAAGGCTTAGGGCAAGTCCGATGATATTAGGGGCTATGAATATGGGAAATGGCAAAATAGAACTCAATGCCAAGGTTAATATCCAAACGAAGAATAAACCAACCAATCCTCCAATGATGCAGAGAAAA
>CAIMKO010000117.1 GCA_903841915.1 uncultured Chitinophagaceae bacterium
AAATCAGTTGTACAACCGTAAATATTTCTATCTTCGCTAATCAATGAAAAAGTTTACACTCATATTGGCTTCATTCTTTTACATGCTTTCCGTTCTCGGTATAGGCATACATAAAGATTATTGCTGCGGTAAACTTCGTTCTACTTCCATCTTTTATCATCAGTCTGATAAGAAACATTGCAAGGGAAAGGCAATGGCGGGCTGCTGCAGGACTGAGAATACGTTTTATAAATTAAATGACAGTCACGAAACTGCAACAGCAATTATCGTTCACTCAATTCATCCCGAACCGGCAGTTTTAGCGTATCAGGAATTTCAAGAAATATTTTCTACCTCAACTACTGCATTTCTTTTCGATCATACCAATGATCCCCCCCAAAGGAAACACCTTCCTGTTTATTTGTTGAATTGTAATTTCAGAATTTGATCCTTCACGTTTTAATAGCAGCACGGTAATCACTGTGTTGTAGATTATTTATTAAATAATAAAACGTGTAAGATGAAATATATTTTAATATGCCTGATTTTAGTAAGCTTTCATATAAATGTTCAGGCTCAATCCAATAAAGATTCTTCTGTAACAATGAAAGTGTTTGGTAATTGTATTCAATGCAAAACCAGAATTGAAGCAGCTTTAAAAACAAGAGGTGTACATAGTGCTGTCTGGGATATTGATACAAAAATGCTGGCTTTGAAATATGACCCGACAATTATTTCAATGGATAAGATCCATCAGAAAATTGCAGATGTTGGTCATGATACCGAACTTAAAAAAGCAAAAGACAAAACTTACAGTGCTTTACCAGAATGTTGTTTATACAGAGATAACGGGGCAACTGCATTGCAAATCGATTCAGTTCTAAACCTAACAACGACCAATAATAATTTTGTGAAAGGAATTGTATTGGAAGAAGACAAAAAAGGAAACTTTAAACCTTTGGTAGCTGCTTCAGTTGTTTGGGCAAACTCTAATGCCGGAACAGTAACAAATGAGAATGGCGTCTTTAATATTAAAAGAAATGAACAGTCAAACCTGTTGGCGATCAGTTATACCGGTTATCAGGCTGATACATTGACCGTTATAGATCAATCATTGGTAAGGATCATTCTGGCCTCTAACAAACAATTAAAAGATGTTACGGTAACTGCCAGACAACGTTCGATGTTTGCATCCACCATCTCACCCGTTAAAACAATTGTATTTGGGGAGAAGGAATTACTAAAAGCCGCCTGCTGTAATTTGAGTGAAAGTTTCGAAACAAATCCATCAGTAGATGTTTCTTATAGTGATGCGATCAGCGGATCTAAGCAAATTCAGTTATTGGGCTTGTCCGGGATTTATACGCAACTGACTGTTGAGAATATGCCTGGTCCCCGTGGTATTGCAACTGCAACTGGATTGAGTTTTATTCCCGGCACATGGATCGAATCTATTCAGCTTACAAAAGGTACGGGCTCTGTTGCAAATGGTTATGAAAGTATTGCAGGGCAGATCAATATAGAAGAAAAGAAACCCGAAAAAAGCGAAAAACTCTATGCCAATATTTATGTAAATGAAGTGGGCAAGACCGACCTGAACCTGAATGTTTCACAAAAACTGAATAATAAATGGAGCACTGCATTATTGATGCATTACGATTTTCTCAATAATAAATCATTGGATCAAAACAAGGATGGTTATCGGGATATTCCTTATGGCAGCCTATTTACTATTTTGAACAGATGGAAATTCGATAACGGCAAAGGAGTGATGGCTCAGTTTGGTGTGAAAGTGCTGACTGATAATAAAACCGGCGGTGAATTAAGTTTCAATCCTTCTTCCGATAAATTCACGACCAACTCTTATGGTTTGGGTTTGCAAACAGAACGCTACGAAGCATTTGGAAAGATCGGCTATGTATTTCCCGGTAAAAAGTATAAGAGTGTAGGCTTGCAATTGGCGGGCTTTTCGCATAATCAATATGATTATTTCGGCTTAACGAAATACAATGCGCAGCAACAAAACTTTTATAGCAATTTGATCTATCAATCCATCATTGGGACTACCGCACATAAATTCAGAACAGGATTGAATTTTTTATATGATGCATACAATGAAGATCTAAACACAACTAATTACAACAGAAAAGAAATTGTTCCCGGAGCTTTCTTTGAATACACGTTTACACCGAATGATAAATTTACCATGGTTACAGGCATACGTGCCGATCATGATAATTTGTTCGGTGCTTTCTTAACACCCCGATTAAATCTTCGGTATCAGATCACGCCTACAACAACAGTCCGTTTCAGTGGTGGGAGGGGTCAGCGCACAGCGAATGTACTTGCAGAAAATACGGGCATATTAGCTAGTAGTAGATCTATCGGAATGCCGTCTGCTCATATCAATGATCATTATGGATTTAATCCGGAAGTTGCATGGAACGAAGGGATCAGTATCGATCAAAAGTTTAAGTTAAATGCAAGAGATGGGAATATCAGTTTTGATTATTTCAGAACAGATTTCAATAATCAGGTAGTGAACGATGTAGATCAATCAGGAAGAATGGTAAGCTTTTATAATTTACAAGGACAATCGT
>CAIMKO010000118.1 GCA_903841915.1 uncultured Chitinophagaceae bacterium
ATATATGTTTGTATTTTATTGCAAATCAATCAATTATATATAAGTCGCTATTTCTCCTGATTTGATAGATGGCTTTTTTCTTGTGATGAACGGTAAGTTTTGAAAGCAAAAAGACTCAAAAACCTACCCTTATACCTACCAGATCCCTGTTTTATTCGTCATTTCCTTTGAGATAACCCACATATAACCCACATATGACCCGCATACGACCCACATATAACCCACTATAATAGAATATGCGGCTTATATGTAGCTTATTTACAGGTAAAATATGACTTATTATAGAAGATGTAGTATAGGAAATAGCAGGAGATCACGGAGCAGTCATAAATGTTAGGAGCAGATCCTAAAAAATATTAATCGTATTTATGCGATTAATAGAAAATTATCCTTTACTTTGTTTTATCGTATAAAGACGATGAATAAAATGGCGGAACATAAAAAAGAAGAATTCAGTAAAAAAGAACAGGACCTTGCTGCATTTGCAAAAGCAATGGCACATCCTGCACGCATTGCCATCTTAAAAGTATTGGCACAACACAATGAATGTATTTGCGGAGAGATCGTAGAAGTATTGCCTTTGGCACAATCGACCGTATCACAGCATTTAAAAGAATTGAAAGATGCGGGATTGATCAATGGCACGGTTGATGGCCCGCGCAGTTGTTATTGTATCAATTGGAAAGTGTTTGAAAAATTCAATGCAGAATTCGGATTATTATTTTCTAAACTAAAACAACAGAATAATAAATCATGTTGCTAAACCCCCAACCCCTGAAGGGGAGTGAAATAAAATTTTCTTTACTATAAAATATAATCAATATGAAAACAGAATCAGAATTAAAAGAAATCGTAAGGCAGAAATACAGTGAGATCGCTGAACAGGATAAAACAACCAATCAATCATCTTGCTGCGGTGCAGGTGGTTGCAGTACAGAAGTGTATACAATCATGAGTGATGAATACAAAGACATGAAAGGATATAATCCTGATGCGGATCTGGGATTGGGCTGCGGCTTACCAACAGAATTCGCAAAAATTAAAAAAGGAGATACTGTAATTGATCTTGGAAGCGGCGCTGGTAATGATTGTTTTGTTGCCCGTGCTTTAACAGGCGAATCCGGCAAAGTGATCGGAATTGATTTTACTGAAAAGATGATCGAGAAAGCAAGAGCCAACGCAGAGAAATTAGGATACAACAATGTTGAGTTCCGTTTTGGCGATATTGAACAGATCCCTGTTACCGCAAATGTTGCGGATGTGATCGTCAGCAATTGCGTATTGAATCTTGTGCCTAATAAATACAATGTATTAAAAGAAGTATATCGTGTTTTAAAACCCGGCGGGCATTTCAGTATCTCCGATATTGTTCTGCAAGGACAAATACCTGCCGAATTAAAACAGGCTGCCGAAATGTATGCAGGCTGTGTGGCAGGTGCTATTCAAAAAGAAGTATATCTGGAAACCATTACTGCAACCGGATTTAAAAATATACAATTGCAAAAAGAAAAAGCGATCATTATTCCGGATGATATTTTAAAGAATTTCTTAAGTGAAGAACAGATCGCTGTTTATAAAAAAAGCAATACTGCTATTTATTCGATCACGGTTTATGCAGAAAAGGTCAAAGAAGAAAAAGAAGCATGTTGTGCACCGGGATGTTGTAATTAAAATATGTCTATGCAAATAACGGCCATGCTTCCGCAACATTGGGAAGCCGTAAAGCAGATCTATGCAGAAGGCATTGCAACAGGCAATGCTACTTTCCAATCAACCACTCCTTCCTGGAAAGAGTGGGATGAAAGCCATGTTGCTAATTCAAGATTAGTTGCCATCGAAAATGATACTGTATTGGGATGGGCCGCTCTGACAGCAGTAAGCGGTCGCTGTGTATATGCAGGTGTTGCTGAAGTAAGTGTATATGTTTCTGCAAAT
>CAIMKO010000119.1 GCA_903841915.1 uncultured Chitinophagaceae bacterium
CCCGATGAAACCATCGAGATCTGTTTAGAAAGTGATGCTATTTTATTTGGTGCCGTTGGTCATCCAAAATTTGATAATGATCCTTCAGCGAAAGTAAGACCAGAACAGGGTTTGCTGAAACTGAGAAAATCTTTGCAACTGTTTGCAAACATTCGTCCGGTGAACACCTATAATGCATTGCACTATTTGTCTCCCTTAAAAGAAAAGCAATTAGAGGGCGTTGATTTTATCATCTTCCGCGAATTAACAGGTGGTATCTATTTTGGCAAAAAAGAATTACTGGAAGATGGAACAAAAGCAATTGATGAATGTGTTTACAGTGTTAGCGAAATAGAACGCATTGCACATATTGCTTTTAAGAATGCTCAATTAAGAAAGAAAAAATTAACCCTGGTGGATAAAGCTAATGTTTTGGAAACATCGCGTTTGTGGAGAAGGGTTGTTCAGGAAATTGCAGAAGAATACAGCGATGTGACTGTTGATTATATGTTTGTAGATAATGCAGCCATGCAGATCATCCTGAATCCGAAACAATTTGATGTGATCTTAACAGAGAATATGTTTGGCGATATCATCAGTGATGAAGCAAGTGTGATCAGTGGTTCTATCGGCATGCTTCCTTCAGCATCTTATGGCGTTTGCACAGCATTGTTCGAACCTATTCATGGTAGTTATCCGCAGGCTGTTGGAAAAGATATAGCCAACCCTATCGGTTCTATTTTATCAGTTGCCATGATGCTGGATTATTTTCAGATGCATGAGGAAGCAGCAAGAGTAAGACAGGGCGTGGCATGGACCTTACACAATAAATTCGTTACAAAAGATATTGATCCGATCAATTTTTATTTCACTTCAACAGTAGGTGAATTGATCAGCGATTATGTGGTCAATAAAGTAGCAGAAGAGATCAATCAGGGAAATATTGAATTAAGAAAATCAACGATCATATAATCGCAGATTGAAATGATTTTTTATGATTGAGTTATTTTGAAATAAAGAAGTTGCACAAAGAACAGAAAGCACAAGTCCCGATGAATCGGGATGCCGACATGGTCGGCAAGATGCACACAACAGGCGAAGCACAAAGATTAATAGTTGGATTACAAAAAATATAAAATGTCAGAATTAAACAAGTATAGTAAAACATTAACGCAAGACGAAACACAACCCGCAGCACAGGCCATGTATTATGCCATTGGTATGAAGGATGAAGATTTTAAAAAAGCACAAGTAGGCATTGTGAGTATGGGATGGGATGGCAATCCATGTAATATGCATTTGAATGATCTGGCAACAACGGTAAGAGAAGCCGTCAATACTACTGATGGTTTATTGGGTCTGCGTTTTTATACGATCGGTGTAAGTGATGGTATCAGTATGGGAACAGATGGTATGCGATATAGTTTAGTGAGCAGAGATCTGATTGCCGACAGTATTGAGACCAATGCAGGTGCGCAATATTATGATGCATTAATTACCATTCCGGGTTGCGATAAAAACATGCCGGGTTCTATCATGGCCATGGGAAGATTGAATCGTCCGAGTATTATGTTGTATGGCGGAACGATCGCACCCGGACATTATCACGGACAAGACTTGAATATTGTTTCGGCATTTGAAGCATTGGGACAAAAGCTTGCAGGTAATTTAGATGAAGCAGATTTTAAAGGCATCGTAAAAAATAGTTGTCCGGGTGCAGGTGCATGCGGTGGTATGTATACCGCCAATACCATGGCCAGTGCTATTGAAGCATTGGGCATGAGTTTGCCTTATTCATCTTCCAATCCGGCGATTAGTGAAGAGAAACAAAAAGAATGTGCAGCCGTTGGCGAAGCCATCAAAATATTATTAGAAAAAGATATCAAGCCCAGAGATATCATGACACGTAAAGCATTTGACAATGCTATTACGGTGGTGATGGTACTCGGTGGAAGTACCAATGCGGTTTTGCATTTGATTGCGATGGC
>CAIMKO010000120.1 GCA_903841915.1 uncultured Chitinophagaceae bacterium
AGAATAACAACTTGTCATTAGACTTGTTGCCAAAAAGAAGGAAATGATCCATTTCATGGTTTTGATGTTAGGTTATTAAAATTACGGTGATTTGTACCAAATGGTTTGACGAGAAACGATATATATCCTTACAAAACTGTCTGACAAAACTCATGATTTATGTTAAGAGAAGTTTAAAAAGCAACCCCTATCTTTGCCCCTCATTCAAGGTAAACAGTACATGTTTAACATTATTTTGTTCGGTCCTCCCGGAAGCGGAAAGGGAACACAAAGCGAAAGATTAATCGCGAAATATCAATTAAAACATCTCTCCACGGGCGATCTATTAAGATCTGAAATTGCAGCCAAAACACCTTTGGGTCTGGAAGCAAAATCAGTGATGGATAAAGGTCAATTGGTACCCGATGAAGTAGTAATTGGAATGATCAGCTCTGCCTTGGATCATAACCCGCAGGCAAAAGGATTTTTATATGACGGTTTTCCAAGAACGGCTTCTCAAAGCGAAGCGCTCGATAAGTTGTTAAAACTGAAACATTCCGAGATCAATATCATGCTGTCATTGGAGGTAAGTGAGGAAGAGCTCGTGAAACGATTACTGAACAGGGGTTTAACCAGTGGGCGAAGCGATGATACCAGTGAAGAAGTGGTACGTGCAAGGATCGTGGAATATCATAAAAAAACATCTGTTGTTGCTGATTATTATAAAAAATTCGACAAAGTGATTTCCATCAAAGGAGAAGGCTCTGTAGATGAAATCTTCAATGCTTTAAGCGTTGAAATAGATAAACGCTTATCTTGAGACAACTTTTTGCAACTATAACCAACTGCTGTCCCGTTCTGATCTTCAGAACGGGATTTTTATTTTCTTACATTAGCATTTCAACTGCAGCACATGAATGAATCCAGGATCAAATTCATTAAGACCGATTTCATTGCTTTACTGAAACCATTAGTAGCTGAGCAAAAGGCTAGATGGGGATTGATGAATGCGCAGCAAATGGTGGAGCATGTGACGGACTTTTTCAAAATATCTACTGCTAGAATTTCCTTTCCGCTCGTTTCTCCTTTGGAACAGTTGCCTAAACTAAGGGAGTTCTTATGGAGTGATAAGGAATTTCGGGAAAATACAAAAGGCCCGGAAAGTATTATTCCTGCAGTGCCATTACCCATGCGTCATCTTACCATTCAAATTGCCATCGAAAAATTAGAACGAGAGGTTGATTCATTTTTTGAGACCTTCAAGAATAATACTGAAAAGAAGGTATTACATCCGGTTTTTGGCGAATTGAATTTTGAAGATTGGGTGCAGTTGCATTTCAAACACACTCAGCATCATGCAAAACAATTTGACCTGCTGCATCCATAATTTTTCTATTATTACAGCCTAACAATTGTTAGTTTTACTAAAACCCCTTTATGGCCAAACTCGAAAATTATATTCTCGGTAATTGGATGACCGGTGATGGTGATGGGCAGGCCTTATTCAATGCAGTAACCGGGACAAACATTGCTTTTGCAAGCAGCAAAGGATTAGATTTTGCTTCAGTAACAAATTATGCA
>CAIMKO010000121.1 GCA_903841915.1 uncultured Chitinophagaceae bacterium
AATAATTGGAAGGCTCCGGTAAAATCCTCTTTATAGGGTAACTGTTCAAACAATATTTCATTGCTTCACTCCATTTCCTTTTTACTACACTTCAATTTTTTTATGCCTCGCTTGAACCAGTTAAACTTTTTTTGATGAAAGCAGGGGTGCAGATTTGTATCATAATTTATAAAAAACCATGAAAGCACAAAAAGGAATGAATTTTAATACCCTTAGTAAAATAATCCTCTGCACTTATGTATGTGCAGGGCTTGTTATTTATTTCTCTGCCTATTATAATACCGAGAACAGGGAACTGATCAAGTACAATGAGCAATATGCAAAAGCAAAAAAAATGCCTGCGATTAAAATGAGTATACGATAGTGCAAAATTTATTGTACTGATATCTTGTTATATAATTTACCTATGAATAACTTTATTGTCCCGCTTTCAGTTGCGGGACAATAGTTTTTAAAGATATTGTGTGAATTGAAATAAAAGCATATGACCCCTCAGCAAATCACATTAGTTAAAAATAGTTGGAGAAACTTCAGACAGGTTGAGCCAAATACAGTGGGCGACCTGTTTTATACTCATTTGATGCATAAGAATCCATCACTTAAATCCATTTTCAAGTACTCGCTCGAAAGACGTTCCAAGCTATTGTTTGATTTCTTAAGCACGATCATTACCAGATTAGACAAGATCAACGATCTGGAAGATGATATAAGGTTGGTTGCCGCAACCTATGCCGGTTACGGAATACTTCCACAACACTATGAAATGATACGAACGGCACTATTATGGACCTTGGAAAAGGGGTTAGAAAAGGACTGGACACCCGAAGTGGCCGATGCCTGGCTTACAGGCAGTATAGAAGTAATGCATATCATGAAGAGTTCAATGGATAAATCATAATCGGTCCGATCGATCTTTACTACGCTTGCTTTGATTTTTACTACGGTTCAAATATTCAATTTCACACAAGGGATTTATTTTGTTAAATTGTTTTGCTTAAGAATAAAGCAGATAACAATTTCTACGGTATGCTCAAAAAAATACTCATAGTAATTTTTTTTCAATCAATATTTTTAATTGTTAATGGGCAGTCTCCTGCAGAGTTTATTGTAACGCCATATAATGAGATCAATGGCATTAGTACCAAAAGCATTTCAGATTATCTGCAGGGAACGGAGGGGTATATGTGGATCGCAACTTTTGAAGGATTGGTACGCTTTGATGGATCCAGCTTTAAAACTTTTACCAATCAACCCGGCTTCTCGAACAGCATTTCTAAGATGGCAGAAGATAAGAACGGGAATATCTGGCTAGCATTGGCCGATGGTACACTGGCGAGATTTAATCCGCTTAATGCAAGTTTTACCAATATCAATATCAAATTCCCACAACAGAATTCATTGGAAAAACCCGGAGGTGTTGAATCCATCTTCTTTGATAAAGATAATAATCTATGGCTGGGTATCACGAGAACAGGGTTGGTAAAAGTGGATATGAACAGCGGCAATGCAGAAGTATACAATGTTGTGCCACAAACGGATACCTATTTCTCGCCAGAGATCAAAAAGTTTTATAATCGCGTACTGAATATTTATGAAGACGAGAATAGATTATTCTGGTTAGCTACACCCGATGGATTATATACATTTAACAGGATCACCCGCAGGATGAAACAGATCAGTAAAAGACCGCCTTTGGGTTCTGACTTCAGGAACGATAATTTCCGCAGTATTATCAGGATTCAAAATAAATTATGGATCGCTGCATGGGGTGGTGGTTTATCGTCTTATGATTTGCATACAGGAAAGTTTGAGACATTTAAATTCGTTCTGCAGCATCAGAATGAATACACGTTTAATATTTTCCATTCCATCATTCCAAAAAATGATTCAGAGATCTTAGTAGCATGTGCCGATAAAGGGTTTCTGTCTTTCAATACAAACAGCCACAAATACGTATCATTCAGCAATAATCCTCTGTATAAAAATATTCCTGCCTGGTTATGGACAAAAATATTGTTTGATAAAGACAAAAATATCTGGGCTTTGAATGAAAAGGGATTAATGAAGATCCAAATACCGGATTACAGGTTTCAGTTTCATTCTTTTCCGGTAAAGCATTCAGACAATCAGGACTTTTATGAATTGGTGGATGTATTTGATAATGACGATGTGCGATTGATCGCAACCAATTTTACGGACGGTCTTCAGGTGATCAATAAAAATAATGGGCAACACACATCCCTTCCTATTGAAGTAATGAAAGGAGAAGAGAATGTGAGGGCCATCCAGCGAATAAAAAAGGACAAAAATGGTAATATCTGGGTGTTGACGAGAGATTATATTTATCAGTACGACCAAAAGCAAGGGAAATTAATTAAAGCAATTCAACCGCCTTTATACCAGAACAGTACCTCCAATAATTTCTCAGATATCACGATTGATGTCAATGGAAATATCTGGTTCGGAACTTTAAGAAACGGCATGTTCTTTTATAATAGCAAGGAAAAAAAGTATACACAGTTCAGTTCCGATAGTGATAGTCTCCATCATTTGCCCACTAATTTAATTTCATCTGTTGCAAGCGATAATCATGGCAGGGTTTGGTTTTCGAGTAATCGTGGTTTTGTCAGTTATTATGATCTTAAAACAAGCCGCATTCAAAGTGCAAAAAA
>CAIMKO010000122.1 GCA_903841915.1 uncultured Chitinophagaceae bacterium
CCAAACCAATATAGGCTGGATCAATTACCAAAGTATCGCTATAAGCAGGAACCGTGACAATAGCGCTAAATGCACCATTATCATCCGTAAGACCAGTAAATACCATATTGCCTAATGTTCCATCTGCATTTAATGAATAAATGTTCATTGGAACACCTGACATTCCTTTATTGTCATTGGTTAATGCTGTAATATTTACAGTTACATTTTTTGCAGTACTGTAATTGAAGCCATCAGGAGCTATTTTGGCAATAGTTGCTGTTGGCGTTGTCGTTGTTGTGGCTGCCGTGTTATTTATATCATTCTTGCTACAAGAAGTGAATATTGCTGCAGTAGAAACAACGACTAATAGGATTTGGTTAAGTTTCATAAAAGTAATTTCATTTTTTCTTGATTAATCTATATTCATGCCATTGGTGTTTATTTGTGTAACATACTTAAAACCAATTACTTAAGATGATGAACATTTTAATAAAAATCCTTTTTTCGGAAAGCATTTCTCATTTTCGGAAATCATGTTTTCAACAACAGCATTCAAAATGCTTCAAGAAATCAGCACAAGTTTCTAAATAAACTTCTGCATTTTTTATAGTTAATGCTGTTAAAATCATGTAGTATTACGACTACATTATATTTTTTAATGTTTGATTTTATATTTAAATAACCGGATCCTTCAAATAATACAGAGCATTTAAATACCTTATT
Organism: uncultured Chitinophagaceae bacterium; assembly: GCA_903841915.1. GTDB lineage: Bacteria > Bacteroidota > Bacteroidia > Chitinophagales > Chitinophagaceae > CAIQDX01. Next base: position 706 of record CAIMKO010000122.1, read on the forward strand.
TTTGATTCTTCACTCTTTCAAATCTTAATTATGCGAATTGTTATTGCTTTTCTATTAATGCTGCTGCTGTCGTCAGTAAACGCTCAAAACAAAGACTATTATTTATTGGTTGGGACTTATACAACCGATATTCATGTATATAAGTTTAACTCTTCAACAGCTGTAACGACTTTCGTAAGTAAGATCAGTGGAACGACCAATCCTGAATATATCGCTATTACTAAAAATGAAAAGTTTGTGTATGTAACAAATGAGAATCATAAGGATAAACCCGGAGAAGTGAGTGCATTTTCATTTGATAAGAAAAAAGGGGCATTGACTTTTTTGAATAAAACGGAAACAGGTGGAGATGATCCCTGTTATGTTGATGTAGATACTATAGGTAAATGGATCGTTGTTGCCAATTATAGCGGAGGAAATTTGTCAGCACTTAAAACCAATCCCGACGGCAGCCTACAGCCACTGGCTCAAACGATCGATCATCAGGGATACAGCACAAACTTTGAACGCCAATCAAAACCGCACGTTCATTGTGCAACTTTTTCTCCTGACGGAAAATATGTTTTTGCCAATGATCTTGGCACGGATAAAGTGTATCAATATAAATTTGATGCAAACAATATTCAGCAACCTTTATCAGAAGAAGCAGAAACCACTGATGTTCCTGATGGCTCCGGCCCTAGGCATATTGCTTTTCATCCCAATAAAAAATATGCTTATTTGATAAATGAGCTAAGTGGGAAAATTATTGCTTATCAATATAATGATGGGAAATTAACAGAAATGCAAACCATTGTTTCAGATAATACCGGCGGTAAAGAAGACAAAGGCAGTGCCGATATTCATATTACACCCAACGGACAATATTTGTATACAACCAATCGCGCCAAAACCAATGATATCAGTATTTTCAGAGTCGGCTCTACCGGGTTACTGACTGAATTAGGACATCAATCTTGTCTGGGAATTCATCCGAGGAATTTTACCATTGATCCAACAGGCAAATTTTTATTGGTAGCAAATCGTGATACAAACAACATTGTTATTTTCAATATCATGAAAAGCACGGGGATGCTGGTAGCAATGCCCAATCAAATTCAGGTAGATAAACCTGTATGTTTGAAGATGATGTCAGTGCAATAAAGTTTTGAATGATAGATAGAATAGTCAGGGACTGGTGCTAGAAAAAACAGAAGCTTGTAAAAAATTATTTCACGACACCAAACGATCCGCTTTCTGTTGGTAGCAACTCGAAAATAAATTGCGGTGAAATACCGTCTTCAATACGGTGAGAAACATATAAAATAGCTGTTCTGCTTTCTGTTGCAATTTTATTAATGAGTGCTGTTACCATGGCCGTGTTATGATCATCCAGACCAAATGCCGGTTCGTCCAGAATCAAAAGGGGTGGATGTTTTACCATCGATCTTGCAATCAAAGCCTTGCGCTGCAAGCCTAAAGGAAGTTCACAAAATGCTTTGTTTTTCAGATGACCCATTCCCATCAATTGCAACCATTCATCCGCTAACCTCAATTCCATTTCCGTTGGCACAATATATAAACCGATGC
>CAIMKO010000123.1 GCA_903841915.1 uncultured Chitinophagaceae bacterium
CTGTATCTGAAAGGTCATCAATTTCTTTTTTCGTTATAATCTTTCGCTCTATAAGTAATTGCATTTTTTCCATAGATGCAGCAAAGGCATATGAGCTGTCTATTTGTAACTCCCCAGGTACCCCCTGTAATAAAATAAAAATCTAAAAACCCTTGTAAAATTATACAGATATGATCAAATAGCGCGATGAACGCTAATACTCTGGCAGAATCTCTGCTACAAAAGATCACGGATTTAGAACAACTTGTTGAGAGGCAATCTTTAATGCTTGAGGAGCAATCGGCACTGATTGAGCGGCTCCAGGCAAAAATTATAGAACTGGAAAAACGTACAAAGAAGAACAGCGGCAACAGTTCAAAGCCTCCATCCAGTGACGGATTATCAAAAAAGCCAAGAACCACCACATTACGTGAAAAGGGCAAAAATAAAAGTGGTGGCCAGCCTGGTCACAAGGGAGAAACTCTTAAGCAAACAGCAACGCCTGATATTACTATACGACATGAGTTACCCGTGTGTCCTGATTGCAAAAACTCACTTTTGCCAGAGACATTGATTAATGTTATGAAACGACAGGTTTTTGACATTCCACCTCCAAAGATTGAAGTTACAGAGCATCAAGCAGAAATCAAATATTGTTCATGCTGCAATAAAATAGTGACGGCAAAATTTCCTGATAATGTCCGTGCGCCAGTGCAATATGGTGATGTTATCAGGGGATGGGCTGTATATTATCAATATCAGCAGTTTATTCCTGAAGACAGGCTACAACAGCTATTTAATGACTTGTATAATATCCAGCTCGCTACGGCAACATTAACCGGATATAACCAAATTGCATTTAATGCCTTAGCTTCGTTTGAAGAAATCACATTAACAATGGTAAAGAATGCCGCGGTTAAAAACCTTGATGAAACAGGGTTTCGAGTTGCTGGTAAAACACAATGGCTGCATGTTGCCTCAACCCAGGCCGCTACTTATTATCATGTCTCGCCTAAACGTAAATCACTTATCGAGGGCTTATTTGGTACTGTTGTGCATGATCACTGGAAGGCATATTACAAATTAACCGATGTATTGCATGGACTCTGTAACCAACATCATTTACGTGAGTTGAAAGCGCTAATTGAGCATGAAAAAGAAGCGTGGGCTACAAAGATGACTCGCCTGTTACGTGTCTCTCTTCGTTGCCGTCATTTTTATGGAGTAAAGGAAATACCACTGGCACGGCTCAATCGATTAATGCTGCTCTACGATAATATCATCAAAGAAGGAATCGCGTTTCATGAAGCTAGACTTCCTCTCTTTTCTAACAACAAACGTGGCAGACGAGCAAAACGAACAGGGCATAACCTCTTATTAAGGCTATTGAATTACAAGCAGGATGTTTTGCGGTTCCTTAATGATCCAGCCGTTCCATTTACCAATAATGATGCTGAACGGGATCTTCGTATGGCAAAATGCAAACAAAAAATATCTGGGGGCTTTCGGTCAACTCAGGGCGCTAACCAGTTTGCGCGTATCAGAGGGTTTATTTCAACGGCGCGTAAACAAGGTTGGAATATAATGCAATCAATTCAAGCCGTATTCACTGGTAATATCCCTGTCCCTGGTTAATGGGGTACCTGGGGAGTTACAATTTTTTTACCCGGATGTGATTCTTTAAGAAAGAATAGTACCAGTATAATACTTAGAAAATAACAGCAAGGCATAACAAACAATGCTTTATTATAACTCGCAA
>CAIMKO010000124.1 GCA_903841915.1 uncultured Chitinophagaceae bacterium
ATACATGGCAATATCGGCCATAAATAGCTGCTTTGCAGTTGAGGCAGATCTTTTCTTTTCTTTCCTTATTATGTGACACCTTGTTAACGTTTGACTAAAAATACGCAACTCCCGCATTGTAGCAGCAGCTTTGTGGATTCTATTTTTTGAATGTTGATAACCTTGCCGTTACTTTTGACAAAATCTTTACGCATGAAGTTTTTATTCATCATTGGCTCATTGGTGTGCAGTTCTTCCCTATTCAGCCAGTATTATTACAACGATATCCTTGCCAATAAACAAAGTAACAACCAATATCAACTACTTTCATCGAATAATATAAGGGCTGTTAAAGTGACCAGTTTTGATGCTGATAATAAGTCATCTTCCGGCTTTTCATTAGTACAGGAATTCAGTTCCGACCATAAAAAATTAATCACGACTTCTGCATTGGACTCAAATGAAGCGACTATCCTCACTACTACTTACGAAAACAACAAAGTTGCCGCCACATCAACCATTACAAAGGGAATTGAAACAAAAACAGAATATCGATATGATGAAAAAGGGCAATTGCAAAAAATAAGTTCAAGCAGTACCGATACTTCGTTTAATAACCATGCATCTGAATTGCATCTCTGGTTCTATAATGCAAAAAACCAGCCCGATTACATGCTGAAGATTAAAAATGGGAATGATACTACCAGAATTGAATTTATTAATGATGAGCATGGTAATCTGGTGGAAGAGCATTGGAAGAAAAAAAGCATCTCGCAAGAAACCTATTATTACTACTATAACGAGAATAATTTACTGACAGATATTGTCCGCTTCAATAAAAGGGTACAAAAACTGCTGCCCGATTTCCTTTTTGAATATGATGACCAGGGTAGGATCATACAAATGAAACAGGTACCGGCAGGTAACAGTAATTACCTTACCTGGAAATATATTTATAACACAAAAGGACTTAAGCAGGAAGAAATATGTCAGGACAAACAAAAGCAGTTAGTGGGGAGAATTGAATACACGTACCAATAGTTATACACGTTGAGACTGAAAAGAAACAATAATTAATTTTATCCGATAACTTAGGTTAAAATATAAAGACTTAATACAGTTACGCATTAATTTTTAAGTTTGAGTGTGACTGCTGTTTTTAACAAGATAAAAAATTATGAGGAAATTACTATTTCCAATTTGTTTGTTTTTATCATTGGTCATAAGCAACAACACTTATGCTGCAGTGTTTGATATGCGTGAACCTTCCGATTCAAAGGATCCAAAAAACAACAAGGAGCCTGAAACTGTTGTCGTGAATATTATCCCACACCAAAAAAACGGATTATTCGATGCCAAACATCCTGTGAAATATAGTGTGGAGGTTTTCAATAATTACAGAACTGACCAGGAAGGGAAAATTGCAGTTGAAGTAAAAAATATGACCGGAGGTATTGTAGGGATCAGTGAAGTTGATTTCAAAGTAAAGGCCAATAATAATAAAATGATTGAATGGAAGATACCCATTGAAAACCCCGGGTTTTATGATATCACCGTCAAAATAAATCTTACAGAATACGACGATACCATCAGAAGGGTTTTTGGATACAAGCCTTTTGAAATTGCAGCCCCCCTGCATAAGCCTGCAGATTTTGATGTATTCTGGCAAAAAGCAAAAGACGATCTGCATTCTGTCAATCCGGAATATAGAATTACCCCTGATGATATTCTTTCCACTCCTACACATCAGGTTTATCTCGTAGAAATGAATTCTTTAGATAATGTAAAGATTTATGGGTGGCTTACCATTCCCCGGGCAAAAGGAAAATATCCGGTTTTGTATGGATTGGGTGGATACAAAGTAGAAATGAAGCCATTATTCTTTGACGACTTCGCACACTTCACTATTAATGTTCGCGGTATCGGAGAAAGCAATCATGCTATAAATCCAGATAATCAGGAAATACTGACACTACATCTGGAAGACAAAAACAAATATGTATATCGCGGTATTTATATGGATTGTGTTCGAGGTATGGACTTTCTACTAGCCAATGAAAAAATGGGATTGGATATTTCCCGCATCGGTTTATTTGGAGGAAGTCAGGGTGGAACATTGACCTGGGTCGTAGCCGCGCTTACCCAGAAAGCCATTTTTTGTGTGCTTGACAATCCTACCTACTGCGACTTCCACACAAACTTTGATATCTGTGTAAACAGGCAGCAACCTGAAGCAGGATTCATAATTAAATTTTTAAAAGAATATCTGAGGAAAAACAGCAGTATCTCCAAAGAGAAAATGCTGACCACACTTTCTTATTTTGAAGCACAGAATTTTATTTCAGAAGTTAA
>CAIMKO010000125.1 GCA_903841915.1 uncultured Chitinophagaceae bacterium
ATCACAATTCCGGTACCAAAAGATACTGTTGAGATCCGTTTTGGTTTTGTAGGATATAAACAGCAGTCGTTCAAGCTGATTCCGAAAGAAAATATAAAGCTGGATCTTGCATTGCAGTCGAATGCTTTGCTGGACGAGGTTACTGTAACGGCAAGAAGGAATAATCCTGTTTACAGGAGCCAGATGAGTTTGATCCAGCTGCAAGCCAAGCAGATAAAAAACTTACCGCCCGTTTTAGGAGAATCAGATGTGTTAAGAGCGGTACAATTATTACCGGGTGTACAGGCAGGAAATGAAGGTAATGCAGGATTTTATGTTCGGGGCGGTGGTGCAGACGAGAATCTGATTCTTATGGATGGAGTACCTGTTTATAATGCGATGCATTTATTTGGTTTCTTTTCAGTTTTTAATTCAGATGCTTTGCAAACCGTTGATGTGATCAAAGGAGGATTTCCGGCACGGTATGGCGGACGTCTATCTTCTGTATTGGATATTCGGATGAAAGAAGGAAATAAAAATGAATTACATGGAGAAGGTGGTATTGGAGTGCTTGCAGCCAGGGTTACTTTGGAAGGGCCGATAAAAAAAGGAAAATCTTCTTTTATGTTTAGCGGTAGAAGAACTTATGCCGATGCCTATATGCGACCACTGATAAGAGCCATGAATGATAAAGGAGCGGAAGCAGGTTATTTTTTTTATGACCTGAATGCTAAAATGAATTTTTATATATCTCCCAAGGATCAGTTATACCTGAGTGGTTATTTTGGAAAAGATAAGTTTGACGGTAATGTGAATTATGATTTTAATGCCGACACATTATTGGTAAACGGGAATAATTTTAAATCTGTGATGGACTGGGGTAACAGCACTGCATCCGTAAGATGGAACCATGAATTCAATAAGAAACTCTTCAGCAATTTTACTGCGCATTATACAAAGTATCAGTACAATTTGAACAGTACGCAATCTGTGTTGCAAACAACAGGGAATACAGCAATTTATTATCAAGCTTACAGCTCTTCTGTGGAAGATAAAAGCATCAGATCGGATATTGATTATTATATGAACCCTGCTCATTTCATAAAAGCTGGCGCAAGTATCACATGGCACAATTATAGCCCCGGAGCTTTTCAAACACTTGTCAGCAATGGCTCTTATCACAATGATTCGGCTTATCATTCGGGTTTTATGTCGTCAACAGAATTCGATGTATATGCAGAAGATGATATCAGGATCTCCAGTAAGATAAAATCCAATATTGGGTTACATTGGGCAGGGTTTAATATTCAGAATAAATTTTTTAATTCATTGCAACCCAGGATCTCTGTCAGGTATCTGCTGAATAATGATATGAGCCTGAAAGCATCATTCGCAACCATGTCGCAGTATATTCATTTGCTTACCAATAATGGAGTTGGTATGCCAACCGATCTATGGGTTCCTGCAACAGCGAATGTTCCGCCCGAAATAAGTTCCCAATTTGCTGCAGGCTGGCAATACAATTACAAGAATAATATTGAGTTTAGTGTGGAAGCTTATTACAAGAAAATGCAAAATGTGATCGAATATGCCGAAGGTGCATCATTCATCAATTCTTTGAATAACTGGGAGAGTAAAGTGGTGAGTGGGAGTGGTACTTCTTATGGTATTGAATGGATGGCACAGAAACAAAAAGGCCGAACAACAGGACTGATCGGTTATACATTAAGCTGGAGCAACCGATTGTTTTCTGAATTGAATAACGGAGAACAATTCCCCTACAAGTACGACAGGCGACATGATCTTAAACTCGCTATTACGCATGAGCTTTCAAAACATATTCAGTTAAGTGCCGACTGGGTATATGGAACAGGGATGGCCACCACATTGCCTGTGGCTGTTTATCTGGACATTAATAATCATCAAGTGGAAGTGTATGATAAGCGCAATAGTTTTCGATTGCCCGCCTATCACCGATTGGATATTGCAGCAAAATTCATCAAACAGAAAAAGCATTACGAAAGGGCTTGGGTGATCAGTATCTACAATGTGTATAGCAGAATGAATACTTATTTTATTTTCAGGAACACCGTATACGATAAAACAACAAACATGTATAAGAATCAGTTTTACAAATTTGCTTTGTTTCCGATCATTCCATCAATCAGTTATCAGTTTAAGTTTTAAGCATGAGAAAATGGCTGTACTATATTATTCTGTTTCTACTAATGCCAACGGCTTGCAATAAGTCGATCGAGATCGATGTGCCATCACAAACACCGGTGTTGGTATTAAATGCACAATGGCAGCAAGCACAATTGTTCAATCTGCGTTTAACAAGAAGCAGGGGCATCAATGATCCTGTAGATACGGGCAGTAATCTTATCAGGACATACGAAATAAAGAATGCTTTCATTACCATCAAACAGAATAATGTGGTGATCGATACATTAAAATATGATTCACTGAATTTCAGATACATCAATAAAACAAAGAAAACGATCATCGGAAATACTTATCAGGTTGATGCAGCTGTGCCAGGATTTACATCTATATCATCAGTAAGTCCTGTCAACGCATTGATAACGATCTCTAATACTCAGTTGAAAAGAGCAATCGGTTATAATTCTTATGGCGACCTGATCGATCAGATCTCATTTTCGTTTATTGATAATTCTTCCTCTACTGATTATTATTTGATACGTATTCATAAATCAGATGGCAATTATGCTGACTGCATTGGCACTTCTGATACTGATTTTGAGAAAATGATCTTCAATAGTCCTTTCACGACCGAGACCTGCATTGACGGCAATAAACTGTTATTGAGTGATCAAAATTTTAACGGACAAACAAAGAAGATCGTTGTTACTGTTGCCAGTAATCAAATGGATATTACAGTTATACCCGGCAAAACAAGAAGGCCATATATCGAGTTATTGCATATCACAGAAGATTATTTTAAATACATCAAAAGCTACAACGATTACGATATATCTAATCTTAACCCCTTTGCAGAGCCAACCAATGTATATAAAAATGTAAAGAACGGATATGGATTCTTTACGGCATTTTCAATGGCAACTGATACATTGCGATAGACAGTTCCTATTGATTAAGCACCTATTTTTGCCAACTTAATACCAGCATATGAATCAAATTGCGAAAGCTGTTTTCACTTTAGTTTTTATAGGCTATATTTTCAATGCCTGTACACCCAATAATGTAACGATCGATAACAGCCTCAAAACCTATTTCGACAGTGCCCAAGTAACCGGAACCTTTGCTTTGTTCGATAACGGGCAGGGACATTTCACTATTTACAATTTATCGCGGTTCAAGGATTCTGCTTATACACCGGCTTCTACTTTTAAGATCCTTAATTCATTGATCGGTTTACAAACAGGAAGAATTGTAAATGAAAAAATGATCATTAAATGGGATGGCGTAAAACGCTGGAATGAAGATTGGAATAAAGACCTCAGCATGGAAGAAGCCTTTAAAGTTTCTGCTGTTCCTTATTATCAGGAACTGGCAAGAAGGATCGGTAAGGATACCATGCAGTTCTGGCTGGATAGTTTAAAATACGGTAATCATAAAATAGGGAACAGGGTGGATAGCTTTTGGCTGGACAACAGCTTAAAGATCACTTCCGATGAGCAATTGGGGTTGGTGAAGAAACTATATTTCGGTCAGTTGCCATTTAATAAGACCACTATGGACATTGTTAAAAAGGTAATGGTTCACGAAAGCAATTCGAATTATACACTGGCCTATAAAACAGGTTGGGGCTATAAAGAAAACGGGAATGCCCTTGGCTGGATCGTCGGCTGGATTGAAGAAAATAAACATCCTTACTTCTTTGTACTAAATGTAGAAGGCAAACATGATACAGATCCCGCTATCAGAAAGAATATGTTAACCAGCATTTTGAAACAATTGGGTTTCTTAGAAGGAAAACGATAATTGGAAAATCTAAAAGCTAAAAAAAGAAAAACTAAAGGGGAACGTTTTAGTTTTTAGACTTTAAATATTAGTTTTTTGTTTTGAAATAGAGCCATTAGCTTGCATCAATGCCTGAATTCGAGAACATAGAATTTTTGTTGGGTTTATTTATCCTTATACCATTGGTATTACTTTTCTGGTATGTGATAAGATGGAAGCGATCAGCCAGAAAGAAATTGGGCGACGCGAGATTGGTGGACCTGCTTACCAAAGATTATTCAGCACAACGTTATCGGTTAAAAGTTATCATTGTTCTGATCGCATTGAGTTTAGGGATCGTTGCGCTATGCAATCTCCGAAGACCTTTGCAGATCAGAGGAACCAAAGCAAATGGCATTGATGTAATGATCGCTTTGGATGTGAGTAAAAGTATGCTGAGTCAGGACGAGAAACCGTCGAGATTGGATAAAGCAAAACAATTCATCAATCAGCTTACAGATAAATTAGAAAATAATCGTGTTGGCCTGATCGTTTTTGCAGGACAGGCTTACCTACAAATGCCTTTGACAGCAGATGCAACTGCAACAAAAATGTTTGTAGGCAATGCATCCCCCGACTTTATCGCGGTACAAGGAACGAATCTGAGTTCGGCATTACAATTATCGGATGCATCTTTAGATACAAAGGAGAAAAAATATAAATCAGTTATTCTGATCACTGATGGAGAAGACCATGAAGATAAAGCCATTGAGGTAGCTAAGCAATTGGCGGATCATGGAACAGTATTGCATACGATTGGCGTTGGCTCTGCAGAAGGTTCTCCTATTACAGAACCTGGAACAAACGAATATAAAAGAGACGAGAACGGACAAACCATCATTTCCAAGCTGAATGAAGATCTGTTGAAACAATTGGCACAAACGACAAATGGAACATATCATTCCTTAGATAATACAGGAACGGTTTCAGATGCTGTGATGGTTGAATTAAATGGCATGGAAAAGAAAGCCATCAGCAGTGCGGGTGGCTATACAGAGTATCAATCATTTTATCCTTATTTTTTGGCGATCACAGTGTTACTGCTGATAGCTGAAGTATTTATCTCAGAAAAAAAATTACAAAGAGCTTGAGAGTTTTGATTTTCATATGGATCCTTTTTTCTTTTACTGCAGCTTTAGCGCAGAAGAGCAATAATCTGGTGAATAAAGGAAATGAGTTGTATAAAAAGGGCGATTATAAAAGCGCACTGACAGAATATGAAAAGGCCTTGCAAACGGATCAGAAAAACAATGCTGCGCAATTCAATGCGGGCAATGCTTTGCAGAAAGAGCAGAATTATCCCGACGCAACTAAATTTTTTCAATCGGTATTAGAAAATGCAAGTGATCCGGGATTACAATCCAAAGCCGGATACAACAAAGGCGTTGCGGAAGTAAAACAAAAACAATTACATGAAGCAGTTAATTCATTCAAACAATCTTTACGCTTGGATGCTACTGATAATGAAACGAGAGAAAATCTGCAAAAGGCATTGAATGAATTAAAGAAGCAAAACG